>CAJXZM010000056.1 GCA_913063125.1 uncultured Gammaproteobacteria bacterium
CGTGGTTTTGCCTGCTCAATATCATCAGGTATATTTTGCCCATTTGTAGTATAGGCAACAGATAGCTGATGTTCTATTGCAACATTTAATGCTTCTCCCAAACTAGCCGACTCATCAAGCTTTGTTAGAACGCATCCGTCTAACCCTAGACTTTTATAGTCCATAACGGCCTTATCAAGTATGCGCTGTTGGCTGGTAGCAGATAGCACTAACCACTTCTGAATAGGCGTGGTTGCTGAGGTTAGCTGTGCAATTTGTTCTTCCCAAGCGCAATCTTTATGGCTAAGCCCTGCGGTATCAATTAATACCATTTTTTTTCTGCTCAATCCCTGTAAAGCTGACTCTAAGGACTGATTGCCTGCAACGACACGTAGCGGAACCTTTAATATTTTACTCAAAACGCGTAATTGCTCATGTCCCGCTATGCGATAACTATCCGTTGTTATTAACGCCAAGCTTTCTGGACCATGGGCTAAAACATATTCTGCTGCAAGCTTTGCAATAGTCGTTGTTTTACCAACGCCTGCTGGACCAACAAAAGCAATTACCCCTTCTTTTTTAGGAACGCTATCAAACACCGGTACACGAGAAGATAGATCAATAAGCACTTTACGCCACGCCTCTTTCTTAGAATCTTGACTATCCACTTGTTGCGACAAACTGCGAGATAATGTTGATGACAAGCCCATTTTCACCAATCGTTTAAATATGGCGGCTGAGATCGGATGGCGATAACTAAAATCGCCCCATGCAACATTACCCAGTTGAGAATTAATCATGCTACGTAGCTGCTGTAGCTCATCACGCATTTGATGTATATCTTGCGTTGACTCCGCGGGGAGTGCTTGAGACGCAACAGGCACCAGGGTTGCTTTTTGAGGATCCTCAAAAGCTAATCTCGTATCCTCATGCAACGGTCGATCTTGCACTCTATCTTGCGGAACGTTAGCCTGAGGTTCTTCATGTTGAGCCCCGTAATGATCTTGCCTCTGCTGACGCGGCTCGTGCTGAGGTTGCTCGTGCTGAGGTTGCTGGTGCTGTGGTTGCTGGTGCTGTGGTTGCTGGTGCTGTGGTTGCTGGTGCTGTGGTTGCTGGTGCTGTGGTTGCTGCGGTTGCTGTAACCGTTGCATTGCTTCACTTTCAGCGCGAGCTTCATACTCTTCAAAAAAAGACATCCGTCTATTTTGAGTTTGTTGCATTGCTGCAGAAGGGCCCCTTTCCTCGCGCCGCGCATTTCTTTCATAAGCTTCACGCTTATCCTGACTATCCTGACCACCTTGACGATCGATATTACTATCACTAGCAAATCGCTCACGTCTTTTCTCTACAGGTGGCATCAGATTATCAGCTTGGCTCTTTTTTTGTGCTGCAGGGCTGATAGAAACCCCATCACGTTGATAACTATCCACAAACTCCGAACGCCCTCCTGCATCAAGTTGCTGACGTTGCTGGCTTAGCAGTGAGCGCATCTCATCTCGACGCCCGCTATCTTTTACCGCTGCCAAGGTTTCCTTTAATACGCGATTAGCATCCCCTTGCACGGGAGAAAATTGTGGATTGCCATCGGTGTAATCTGGAATATGTGATTTTTGACGTTCGTTGTGTTTATGGTCCACCATAGCTTGCTCGTAATCCAGAGCCACACTAACTTCGACCCCTCCTGAAACCTTTCGATTTGACAGAATAACCGCATCGGAACCCATTGTTTCTCGGACCAACTTCAATGCCTGACGCATATCCGGTGCAACAAACTTTTTCGCTTTCATAATTACTGACCCACACTTGCGACAATAGTTATTTGTTTGGAATCTGGTATTTCGTTATACGACAATACGTTTAAGCCATGAACGCTGAAGCGTAAAAATCGAGATAACATGGAACGAATTCCGGTTGATACCAACAATACTGGAGGTTGCCCTGCTAATTCTTGCTTTTGTGATGCCTCTGCTACGGAGCGTTGTAACTTATCCGCTAAACCAGGTTCAATCACTGCATCTGAACTACTACCGCCAGCTTGTTGTGCTTGTGATACTGACTGTAGCAACAATTGTTCCAACTCTGGCTGAAGCGTAATAACAGGCAGTTCATTGGCTACACCGTAGATAGTCTGTACGATTAGGCGTGCTAACGATATTCGAGCAGCCCCCGTTAATGCGTCAGTGTCTTGACTTCTTGGTGCCAGCTCCGCCAACGCTTCAGCAATCGTTCGAATATCCTTAATTGGAATGCCTTCTTGTAGTAAGTTTTGAAGCACTTTATGCAACCGACTCAATGGTAATGGGTTGGGAACTAAACTTTCCACCAACTTAGGTGATGTGGATTGAAGGTTATCCAATAACTTCTGCACCTCTTCAAAACCCAATAACTCATGAGCATGTTTTTGCATGATCTGATTGATATGTGTTGCTACTACAGTGCTTGCATCAACCACCGTATAACCCATGGTTTGTGCCTGATCGCGCTGAGAATTCTCTATCCACACTGCATCTAAACCAAACGCAGGGTCTTTACCTGCAATACCTTGAATTGTGCCAAAAACTTGACCCGGATTAATCGCTAGATCCCGATCAGGGTGAATCTCTGCCTCATCAATACTTACACCCATAAGGGTCACGCGATAAGAATTAGGGAGTAAATCTAAGTTATCTCGAATATGCACCGACGGCATAAGAAACCCCATCTCTTGAGATAGTTTTTTCCTGACACCCTTAATCCGTCCAAGCAACTGTCCACCCTGACTTTTATCTACTAGAGGAATTAGGCGATACCCTACTTCCAAACCAATCGCATCAACCGGCTGCACATCATCCCAGCCTAGCTCTTTGACATCACTCTCTTGAGCAGCAGCCATTGTTTCTAGCTGATCTTTCGTCATCGACTGAGTATCTTCTTTAGTTGTTGGCCCACCTTTCTTTTTGTAGATCCAATACGCCCCCCCGGCACATACCGAAGCCAGCCCTAAAAAAGCGATATGAGGCATGCCTGGAACCAACCCCATTATCATTAAAATTCCAGCGGCAACGGCCAGTGCCTGAGGGCTTGCGAACATTTGATCAAAAATTTGAGCACCCATCTCTTTTGATGTAGTGGTTCTTGTTACAATTAATGCAGCAGATGTAGATAATAACAATGAAGGGATTTGCGCGACTAGGCCATCACCAATGGTTAACAATGCGTAAACTTTCAAGGCATCGGTAAAACCAAGGCCATGCTGCGCCATTCCAATCGCTAAACCACCCACAATATTAATGATTAGAATTAATATCCCTGCTATTGCATCTCCGCGAACAAACTTACTTGCTCCATCCATTGCACCGTAAAAGTCGGCTTCTTGCGCAACGTCTGCTCGACGTGTTTTTGCTTCATCTTGATCAATCAAACCGGAATTGAGGTCTGCATCTATAGCCATTTGCTTACCGGGCATAGCATCTAACGTAAAACGTGCACTTACTTCCGCTATTCGCCCAGCACCTTTGGTAACTACGACAAAATTGATAATCACAAGGATAAGAAATACAACAAGACCAACGGCGTAATTACCGCCAATAACCACTTCACCAAACGCTTGAATCACTTTACCTGCCGCGTCACCGCCTTCATGTCCGTCGAGTAGTACTACCCGGGTTGACGCTACGTTGAGCGCAAGACGTAACAAGGTGGCTACCAGTAATATGGTGGGAAATACGGCAAAGTCGAGGGGCCTTAGGGAATATACAGCGACAAGTAATACAACAAGGGCAAGGGCTATATTGAAGGTGAAGAACATATCCAGTAAAAAAGGCGGGATGCGCAATGTCATCATGCCCATAACCACTATTAGGAATATGGGAGCACCTAGATTTGCCTTTTTACTCGCTTCTTTAAATTGGGAAGCAAACCCTGCAGCTTCTGCCATTAATGAACACCCTTGGTTAAAGCCAATTTTTTGGCAATTTGTGTTATATGGGTGTTACTTGCAAGAAGCTGTCCTACTTTTGGAGAATGTTTACTTCTGTATAGTAGATAGGGTGATATTAATCCCGCTTCAAGTCATCCGGAACGTCAAAATCAGGCACATTACCAGGATTATCGCCCTTGCCTTTCGTAAACTCAGCTAACTGATAGACGTACGCAAGAACCTGGGCCACGGATACATACAACCCTGTTGGTATCTCCTGCTCCAGCTTGGTGTTGTAATAAATAGATCGCGCTAACGGTGGTGCGGTAACTATGGTGACTTTATGTTCAATAGCAACACGCTTAATTTGCTCTGCCATTAAGTCCACGCCTTTTGCCACTAGCCGCGGAGCTGCCATCGTTCCATGTTCGTATTTTAATGCCACCGCAAAATGACTAGGGTTAGTGATGATGACATCCGCATCCGGGACAGCAGACATCATTCGGTTTTGGGATATTTCTTGTTGCATCCGTCGAATACGGCCTTTTACTTCGGGCTTTCCTTCTGTGTCTTTGCTTTCATCTTTAATTTCTTGTTTCGTCATTTTCATCTGTTTATTATGTTGAAACAGTTGAAAAGGCACATCAATGGCAGCGATAAACAACAATGAAGTACTGAGGAATATAAAACATTTACCAACAATATCGACACCATGCGCGATGGCGGACCGAGGATTTTCAAAGCCTAACGCCATCAGTTCATGCTGATAATAACTTAACGCTAAGAACCCAAAAAAACCCACAAGTACAAATTTACTAAATGCTTTGACGAGTTCCATTAGACCATTTACTGAAAATATTTTTTTCATCCCTTTGATCGGATTCATTTTACTCATTTTTGGCGCAAGGGACTTCCAGCTAAATATCCAACCACCAAACAGACCAGGAACAAACAAAGCAATAAACGCTAACATTAGAAAAAATATGGATAACGAGGAAAACGTAGAGAAAATAGCGTTTTCAAATTTGTGAGCAATAAAGTTTAAATCAAATATTTCAGCCCGCGTTAAACTCATCGTTTCACTGAAATTTGCTGTCAGCGCCTCTATAAGCGGTCCCGCTAGAAGCAGACACCCCATCGATCCAGCCACCATAATCCCCGCCGCCGCCAACTCTTTGGATCGAGGTATTTGACCTTTTTTACGCGAGTCATCGATCTTTTTCTGGGTGGGTTCTTCGGTTTTCTCCTGGGCACTTTCTTCTTCAGCCATAGACTGCTAGTGCTCCTCTTGCGTTGATCACTGAACAATACTCTTCATGCTCAAAAATGCATGAGCACTCAGAACATCAAATTGTGGCAATACATTAGGTAGTGTTAACCAAATAATCACCAAGCCAGTTACCATAGTAAAAGGGAAGCCTATTGAAATAATATTCATCTGTGGTGCGACACGGCTAATTACACCAAAAGTAAAGTTCACCACCAATAATGAAATAACAGCAGGCCAGGCTACCAACAAACCCGAAGAAAACAACCACGACCCCATTTTTGCTAATGCCATTAAGCTTTCTTGTGGCAGCGGCTCACCAATGGGAAGCGTTGTAAAACTTTCTGCTAACATCGATATAACCGTTAAGTGCCCATTCATGGTAAAAAACAGCAGGTTTATCGACATCAAATATAATTGACTGATAGACGTGACATTAATCCCATTCACAGGATCCATTAACGTACCAAACCCCAGCCCAGACTGCATTGCGACCAACTGCCCTCCCACAACAAATATTTGAAACAATACTTGCAAGGTAAACGCCATAACCGCACCTATTAAAATTTGCTGACCAATGATAAACGTTGATGCCAACGAAAAAGGTTCCAAATCAGGCACCTTTCCAGATAACCCATTAGCAATCAGTAAGGTAACCGCTAATGCAATGGATAAGCGTAACCGTGTTGAAACTAACGGCGTACTGAGGATGGGCATCACCATAAAAAAACCACCCACACGAGCAAATGTCCAAATATATTGGGTTAACAGCGAATAAATAGTATTAACTGCATATTCCATTTAGCCGCTTTACCGTATTAACGAAGGTATATCTGTCAGTAGCCGGACGGTAAATTCCAATATCACATTCCCTAACCAGGGAGCTGTGTATGCAAGTACCGACAACGTCACAAGAAGTCGTGGTAAAAAGCTCAGTGTTTGTTCATTAATTTGAGTGGCCGCTTGAAACATGGATACCACAAGCCCCACCATTAAACTCGGTACAATAATGACGCACACTAAAAGCATGGCGATGTAGAGAGAGTTTCTCATCAGGTCAGTTACAACTTCTGCTGTCATTGGATGCTCCTATTCTATCTTGTTGTATATTGTTGTATCAAATTATAGAGGCTTCGCTATGTCGTTCCAAAACTGGCGGCAACGGTGCCAATAATCATTGCCCAACCGTCAACAAACACAAACAACATAATTTTAAAAGGCAACGATACGATAAGAGGTGACAACATCATCATACCCATAGCCATTAGTACACTCGCAACGACCAAATCAATAATCAAAAAAGGAATAAACAATAAGAAACCTATCTGAAACGCAGTTTTCAACTCACTGGTTACGAATGCAGGAATCACCACGGTCATTGGCACTTCATCAAGGCTAGCATAACGAACATTGTTATTAGCACCTTTCGATAAGTCTAAAAATATCGCCATGTCGGTTTCTCGCGTTTGTGCCAACATGAACTTGCGAAAAGGTTTTAACGCTAAATCCAATGCAGCAGCTGCTTCAATTTCTTCATCCATATAAGGCTGTGCCGCTTTTTCATATACTTCGTCAAAAACCGGCGTCATAATAAATAACGATAAAAACAACGCCAAACCCACTAGAATTTGATTCGATGGTGTCTGCTGTAACCCCATCGCCTGTCGTAAAATTGAAAATACAATAATAATACGTGTAAAAGACGTCATCATCATCAAAAGGGCAGGCAAAAATGACAACATTGTCATCAAAGCAAGCACTTGAATAGTTACCGTATAACTTTGGGAACCATCCCCATTATCCACCAACGTTAACGCAGGAATACCCGCAACGTCAGCGCTGTAACCGGCAGAGCTTAATGACATCAATGCAAACAACATCAACACACGACTAATCACTCTTCAGTCCTTCCTTCATTATTTTTTTCATTTTTTCAGAAAAATCGGAGCTAACAGGCTGCTTCTTTTCCTCTTCGGGAATAACGTCAGATGTATCAACAACAGCCAACGTATGTAACTTGGTGATAGTCGTTGCGGTTACACCCAGTACTAATCGGGTTCCTTCAATATCAACCACAACCACTTTTTCTTTTGCACCAATCGGGAGTACACCACTAACAGATAAAGAATTTGTCATTCCAAACTTATTGATATTAAACCGCTTTAACATCCACGAGCATGAAAATATCAATATCAGAATACTGCCCAACCCAAAAAACATCTTACCAATAGCATCATTACTAACTGTAGGTTTTGTTACGGACTTGGCGTCTTTTAGTGACGCCAACAGTGATTCTGTAGAAAGGGGCGTTGTAGAAAGCGGCATTGTAGACATCGTGCCATCAGAAGGCGGCTCTTGCGAAGATGAACTAACATCGTTATTTTCCACATTCGTTACAACACTAGTACTCACGCTTTCACGCTTTTCCGAACCCTCCTCTGCACTCGCGATAGAAGTAAACAGGACACTTAAAACCAGGCTAAACCCTATCGTTTTAATATTCACCTCAATCACCTACCCTAATTTTTTAATTCTCTCTGTGGGACTAATCACGTCGGTTAACCGAATACCAAATTTCTCATTCACCACCACAACTTCACCATGAGCAATCAAGGTACCATTAACCAATACATCAAGTGGTTCACCCGCCAGACGATCCAACTCGATAACGGAACCCTGATTAAGCTGCAATAAATTACGGATATTAATTTGCGTCGACCCCACTTCCATCGTTAACGTAACGGGGATATCCAATATCACATCTAAGTTAGGGTTATCGGCTCCAGCAACCGGCATCGACGAGGGAGCAGCGTCTGCTTGCGCCATCAAGTCATCAAGAGGTGCTGGTACCGCACCAGGCATCTCCTCTTCGACTTCTTGTTGTTCTAATGCCGCAGCCCATTCATCAGCAAGTGCAGCATCATCAATATTATCATCATCAGACATACATCATTCCTCACCTTTCTTTACTTACGTTATTCTTTGGCTCACGCTATTCTTTGGCTCACGCTATTCTTTGGCTCACGCTATTGCTTTATCCACATCGTCAGATCAGGACTAACAGCGAATATTATTCAACACTGTTCTTTAATCTCTCCTCTTCTTCGCGCTCAGCTTTAATTTGCTCTCGAAGAAACGCTAACCGAGACCCTTTACCGCTATCCAAATCGGGCTTTTCGATTTTATTGACTATCTGCACTGCAAGATTTCCATTTGCAGCTCCTAGTTTCCCTGTAAAGGTAGGGATCTCGTTGGCCTGAATCAGTACCGTTTCAGGCATATCAACGGGTATAATGTCGCCTTTCTTTAACTCAGACAAATCCTTCAAACTGATTTTTTTCTCTAGCAATTTTCCTTTAAGGTTTACAACCGCGCCCATGATTTCTTCCCTCAAAGAGGTTTGCCAACGCTCATCTGAATCATCAACATCACTTTGCACCCCTGCATCCAACACTTCTCGCAAGGGTTCGATCATCGAATAGGGAACGGTCAAATGTAAATCCCCTCCTCCGCCATCCAGCTCTACGTGAAATGAACTGACAACAACCACTTCACTAGGACTTACTATATTCGCGAGGGATGGATTCACTTCTGAACTCAAATACTCAAATTTTACCGGTAACACTGCCTTCCAAGCTTCCTCCATATCAATGTAAGCCTGATGCAATACCATTTGTACCACACGATTTTCGGTTGGCGTAAATTCGCGACCTTCTATCTTGGCATGACGTCCATCACCACCAAAAAAATTGTCTACTAATTTAAACACCAGTTTGGCGTCAAGAATAAAAAGAGCCGTTCCTCGCAACGGCTTAATACGAACCATATTTAGCGATGTTGGAACGTACAAACTGTGTACATACTCACCAAACTTTATAACCTGAATACCGCCAACGGATACATCTGCCGTTCGGCGCAGCAAGTTAAACAAACTGATTCTTGTATAGCGTGCGAAACGTTCATTCACCATTTCCAGCGTGGGCATTCGTCCACGAACAATACGATCCTGAGTACTGAGGTCGTAGGAATTGACACCGTCTTCCGAATCATCTGGCCCTGAATCGACATCGCTATCATCAACACCGTGTAAAAGGGCATCAATCTCGTCTTGGGATAATAAATCTTGTACTGCCATGCTTTTACAACCTACTTATTGCATAACAAAATTAGTAAAGAGCACCTGCTCCACACCCTCTTCACCCATTTCATCAATGAGTATTTTTTGTAAATCTACCAACGCTGCCTGTCGCATTACTTCTTTACCCTCTGGCGTTCTCAGGGAATCAAATTCTTGTGCACCAAAGATTTGGACCAAATTATTTCTAACCAACGGCATATGCTTTTTTAGTGCATTTATGGTTGCTTCCTTCCGAGTCATCACCGCAAGATTAATTTGTACATAACGTTGTCGACCTTTCCAGCTGTAATTCACAACAAAAGGTGGCTTTAAATCATAATAAATTGCAGGAGAACCGGATGAATCCATTGATACATCCTCGCTTTCACCAGAATCACCACCACTCATCATAAAAAATGCTGCTGCACCACCGCCAAGAAGAATGACGATAAGAACAACGATAATAATAATTAACATTTTACTGGATTTCGGTGCCGCTTCTTCTTGTTCTTCTTTCTTGTCATCAGCCATGAAAATTACCCTTAGAATTCAATCTTGTTAGATTTCAATTGCTTTGCTTCAGCATAACTCTGCACCTAACAAAAGAAATGCAAAAGCTATGCCACGCGACCCACCCCGTCAATATCAATAAAAACCAATATTTATCAATGAGTTATGATTAGAAAAAATCAGGGCCGTCAATGTTTTGGCCATACTTCACAAGTGTAGTAGAGAATTGGGATATGAAAACGTCATTTTTATAACAGGCGCTTGTTTTTACAGGATTTTTTGGCTGTAGGTTGACGCTAAACGTCGCTATAACACAGAAATAGATCGACTTGCCAATGTAGCGTCAGATAGCAAGGAACCACAAAGGCACTATCACTCAAACCGAGTGATAGATTGCAATAACGCTGAACAACGACTCAAATTTAAGCGTAAAAATCTACCAAACTATCAGATTCTATCGTGGCAACCTGACCATCCACATCCTCAGCAGTATCAGAAATACCGTCTTGATCCTTAGCGTTTTTCGCCACGCCACTGTCATCATCTGTGTCTTTATCATGACGGTCGTGTGTAAGATTTTCTTGGATATCGACATTATCAACATCAACACCGTTTTGTTCTAACATATCCCTTAAACGCTGCGCTCCTTGCTCCAATGCGTCACGTGTTACCGAGTGCTGACTGGCAAAAACAATACTCGCCTGCTGGTCTTGATTAAACTTAATAGATACATCAATCGAACCCAACTCTTCTGGATTTAACTTAATCTCAGCCGTCTGAATTTTCTGACCAATCATCATCATAATACGTTGGTTAAACTCAGGGATAAAACCCGGCTTATTCATCGGGGTTGCAATCGACGTTGATAACGGTTTTCCTTCCTCTGTTTTAAAGGAAGACATTTGTTCCAATGCGCGACCGAAAGAACTTGGCTTCACACTATCCTCTACAGAAGCCTTTTTTGCTTCCTGACCAGGAATACGTAGCTGTCGCAACCCATCCATACCTTGACTAAGGCGCTTATCCAACCCCAATAACTTATCTGCCTGGGGTGTCAGCACATCTTCAGCGCCCGCCTTAAGCATGGCAGCGCCACCTTCTCGCCCCCCTTCTAACAATACCTTACGCTCCTGCATCATTTGCTTTAATTCATCCAATGATAAACCGTTTGAAGGCGTTTCTGAGGATAACGCCGCTTGCTTCAAAAATGTAGGTTCTGCAAGGCGGTCAGAACGATTGACCGATTCAATAGCCTGACTAAGGGGCTGTATTTTTGATTCCGGTAATGCTTTTTCTAAGTGAGGTTCAGCTAATCGCTTGGCATCCAGTAACCGAGCTACGTCTTCCATATTACGAAGCGGCTCTACCTCGACGGTATTGGGTTTAACGATAACATCTGGCATCGCTAAATCATGTGCCTTATCCGAAGCAACACCCAACACGTCTTCTGATGAGACGCTTGAGGCCTCAGGCTCTAGCACCTTTGTTATTGTAGATTCAGTCGTTGATGTTGCTTCTTTGTCGAACTTTGTATCAATAGAAGTGGTATCAACGGCTCCATCCAAAACCGTTGAAGAATGGTTATTAGCTATGCCTTCGTCAACACCCAATGTTTGTTCCATCCATTGGGCTAATGGAGACATAGAATTGCCAAGTTCTGATCCAGATTCTAACCCAGGCTTTACCCCCGATTCCAGGCCTGACCCTAGCCCAGCCCCCAGCCCGTCTACAACCTCAGCAGCAGACGTTGCTCCGGTCTCACTGAGTTGCTGAAGAATATAAGGAGACAATACCATCTCATCGACTGCAAGTGTTGCTTCATCAACTGACCCGGCACGCGCATTGGCTGCTATGGCATTGTCAGTCTTTTGGTTTTCAACCTGAATATGCTGAGCATTTTGCTGCTGTAATTGCTGTGCTTTCTGAGTTTGTTGTGTCTCTAATTGCTTGGCTTGAGCTGCTTGTGATTCGGTTTGCTTAGACTGGGTCTGTTGTTGCGCTTCTAATTGTTTGGCTTGAGCTGCCTGTAATTCGGTTTGATTAGACTGAGTCTCTTGCACCTGCTGTGATTTTTCCTGTGCTCCCTCACGCCGCGAACTATCTACCCGGTTTTTTTCAGCACTGACCTGGTCTTGTCGCGAGGCTTTCTGTGACGCTAGGTGTTGAGCACGTTCGCCCTCTCGCGCCACCTGTCTTGCCCGATCATTACCACTTTCTGGCAAACGCTTGCCGCTTTCTTGCTGCTGGTTTCTCCGCTCAGCCTGACTAACTTGCTCATCTCGCCTACTTTGCTCTGCGCGACGAGCATTATCTTCCTGTCTATCAGCTCGTTGAGCTGCTCTTTCATCCGCCCTATCATCTGCCTGTCTCGCCTCATTCTGTCGGCTTTCTTGAATTTTTTGACGTGAATGATGCTCATTTCGAGCATCCACTTGACGCTGATACTCTTGATTAAAGGCTTTCTTTTGATCGCCAACCGATTGATTTACAACAGAATCTCGACCTAGCCCAAAATCAACATCGGGCGTATTGGTACTAACAGAAAAAGGCAAGGCAATATCAGCTGGCATCGTATTAACTCCTGAACACAAAGGCAGACCACATGTCAGTCACAGAAAAAACCTATGTCCATGTGGATCGTTATAGCAAATGCTATTAGCCATTATTCAGCAAAGACAATGCCAACTTTTAATAAACAACTAAAACTACACACCCAACCCAGAAATAGCGCTGAGAATGTTCTGAATGATACGGGTTAGTACCGGGTGGTTTTCTTCATAAATAATGAGTTGTTTCTCTAACCCCTCAACCAACGCCTCCTCCCAATGATCCCCATCACCATTGATCATTGACTCAATTCGGCCCGCAAGTTCCTCTAACGCCTCCTTGTTTGCCTCATCAACCGAGTTATCACCACCCAATTGGTCTCGTAACTCTTCTACTGACGTTTTTAGTGTTTCTTTAGGCATGACCTACTCCTTTTATATGATAGGTATATAGCATAGTGTACTATCAGCTAACGTAGCTTGATAACCATCAGTATTTAAGAATATTGAATACCGTTAGTATTTTTTGGTATTTCTTTATGCTGAATTCGTCTGCTTGAAAAGAACCCCCGATAAAAAGGAATAACTCATGCCTCCAGCAGCCCGAATTGGCGATTTTCATATTTGCCCTCAATGGACAGGAATCGTCCCTCATGTTGGAGGGCCTGTAGCGTTAGGAGAACCTACTGTGTTGATTGCAGGAATGCCTGCGGCACGAATAGGTGATATGGCTATTTGTGTAGGGCCACCGGATACGATCGCGGAAGGTAGTGCAACGGTTACGATTGGGAACAAGCCTGCGGCTAGAATGGGCGATAAGACGGCTCATAGCGGGTTTATCGTTATGGGGGCTCCTACGGTGATGATTGGGGGGTGACGGTAAAAGTATTAGCCTCAACAAGGAACAGACCGGTATTTTTAGTTAAATACAGGTTTTTAATCCAATAAAAAATTAATCTTTGCACTGCACAAACGCTGTAACTCTTGATATCACTCCGCCACAATCAGCCTCTGAAGCAACCCAGTCACCTTTATATTCCGTATAAGCGTACGGTATAATAACAAAAGTATCCCATTCTGTTGTCTGTTCAACTCTATAAGACTGAGATTCAAATTTATACCTATCGTCACCATATTTCTCAACCTTCAAGCGCCAGCCTTTTATAGTGACCCCCTCAAACAATAAAGGTAAGAGTATTGTAGAAACAAGAGGAGTACTTTCTGTGTGATTACATATAGCAGACACCGAATAGGTCCATATGGCGTCAGGGTCATGTTTACATTTAACGGTTTCCAACTCGGCCTCAAGTTTACTTCCATTTGCCACAAAACCCGCAACTAGTATTTCAGATCTACCTCCTCCCCACGCCTTATTTATCGTGGAAACCATTGCTGCTTCTCCTGGGGGGGGGGGGGATAAGGGGGCTAGATCCACCTTGGTATTAGAAACATTAGTTATCATAAATTTCGTCCACTCATCCGGTATTCTATATTTAACAGAATAAGTCCCACCGACTTCGCTACAGTCAAAAGTGAAAGCTGAGATATCCCCCCAGCCGACCGGAATAACTTCAGGTATCACCTGGACAGCACCAGCACCAGCACCAACAACAACGCCATCACCACCCAAACATCCAATAGCAGGATCGCCAGAAACAGGCCATTTCCCATTAAAACGATAATACGTATATGCCTCGTTTAATAGAAAATCAATTCTCGAAGCTGTTATCGAAGCGGCTTTAAAGTCAATATCACTCTTTGCTTTTTTTGCTAGAAATGAGGATACAAACACAATCGTTACGATAACAAAAAGAAGGTGTACTAAGGCAAACCCTTTATTGTTAAAACTGGTCATCCCCCCCCCCCACAACTGATTCTATATTCAAACTCTATATCATCTGAATCACATTCAGAAACATTCACGTAACTACTAAAAGGCTTGGTAGTATCAACCTCTAAGTGGATCCACCACTCTGTCACTTGTTCATTTTGTTTAATTCGATAGTTTTTAACCCCAAATCCATTGTTCGAACATATTGCATTTGGCTTGACAAACAATTTGAGAGCAGAAGCACACGCAGGCTTTTCAATTATTGCCCCCATCGCTCCGCCGACAAGTTGATCCGCTATCGCAACGCCTGATTTCGAACCTTCCCCTCCCCGAGGTTTTAATACGAACATCGTCAAATCTCCATCATCAACGGTGGCGTTCAAAGAAAGTGCCACTGCAGGTAAAAGGCCTGATATTATTTCTGCCATTTTATCTGAACCATAGCTTTTTGTTATTTTCAGAACCGGAGAAAAACTTCCCGCATAAAGTGTTGCATCACATGTCGTAGTAAAATCATTAGCGTCAGCGTTTTTGAAAAAAAAATATTTATTATTTAACTCCGCAACCAAACCATCACATCCATCCGGACCACTCGCTTGCCTAGGCCAATTATAATCCGCGTCATCGTAGACAAAAGAAACAGCCGCATTTGCGATCGTCATCATATCCATCGCATGATTCTCAGCAACCTTTAGCTCATAATCATTAACAGTTTCTTGCACTGCAAAAAGAGCCATACCTACCATTAGCGCGATCACTAACGACATTTCAATAAGGGTAAAGCCATTGGAATGCTTATTCATATAAACCTCAGTTACCATTTACTCATAACATCCAACCTATTTGCTCTTGATTGATATGTATACATCATGGGCAGCGAACTGGAATGTCGCGGATATACTAAAAATTTTGGTGTTGATGATGTCTCACCCACCTCCTGTGAATCAGCAAAGAAGGTACCAAGAAAAATTCGATCTGAGTCCGATGCAGCTACCTGGATTTTTAACACTGGAACATCATCATTATTAAGCAGTGTACCCATGTCATTCAATACGTCATCGTAAAACCCTGCATACAAATCACCCAAGCCTTTCCCTTTCGTTAACACGCAATCGAGAGAACCGACCCACTCCCTCTTCCAATGGCAGTTATTGATTTTTGCTTGGGCATCTTCCATTAATGCTCTAAATCTAAAATCGTTAACGCTCTGTCTAATGGGTTTATATGCAATGGAAATCAACAACACCATCAACGATATTACTACCAACAACTCTATTAACGTAAACCCTGATGCTTTTTTCTCCGCGTTCATTAATGCATTCCATTCGCTGCACCCGCAGCAAGCGGCAAGTAAAACCCGATAACTGCAGCAATAACCGACATCATCATTAACACAAACCCAATCCGAGACAATGCTTTAGAGATCGACCTTGCGGCATGTAAATTCTGCAGCTCCATTGTATCTTCTAACGCTATCATAATATGTTGTTGCTCCGCCTCATCAACTTCATTTATAACGGACATACTATCGATAATCACAGGATCCCAATCATCTTCTTCAAATGCATCATGCATATCTTTTGATGTTGCCAAATGCGCATAGATACGGCCGTACACATTTCTGGTTTCACCTGCTGAGGAACTAAGTAGTTCATAAATAATATCAGAGTCTACAAAACCTGAGGCTCTTAACATTCGATAAACGGACAGAAACTGCGTCCCTCTATCTAATAACTGTTTTTTGTAGAACAAATTAAAAAATGGCGCTTTTCGTATAACACGCCATACCACTTTGTACTGTATTAGTAATGCCGCAATTCCCGCCAGAAAAAAAACGCCATAACCTCTTAAAATTTCACCTGCACCGATAAGAATGAACGTAAAATGATTTGGTTTGATCGTTGAATGATTACCACCAATCATATCTTGCAGTGTTGGACCTATAAACATCGGGATAATAGTAAAAAACGCCAAACCCATGATGATATAAATAATCCCTAGTCGTAACTCCCCGCTAACTTCCGCGCGAATTTTTTCTTGCGCAAGTAGGTACTTTGATACTTCTCGTAATGCTTCTGATAATAATCCGGTTTTCTCAGAGGCCTTTGCCATCAAAATTGCAAAACGTTCAAAGCGGAATAATTTAAGATAATCTGACAAGCCTTCACAGTGTGCTAAATCATCATCTTTATACTTTACCCACTTATTATTTCCCAATAAGTGCTCTACTCCCTGGCGCACAGTTCGCCCAGACGATAACGAACTGCTGAGCGTTTGCATAAAAACCGCTTGATTTTTAACGTCAGGTCTCTGGGGCTCAAGGAAAAACGCCAACTTTTCAGCCAAATCCTCTTTAACTGAGATAATACGTCGTTCTGGAATTTTTGAATTCCAACGTGCTTCCTCAAGCGTGGCCGCTTCTACCTTAATAGAAGCCTGGCCACCACGAGAATCAATATAGTTTACGACAAATTGCATGTTTAGTTACACTTGTACGTTATACAAGCCATTCCGGTAGCTGGAGTACAACTTACATAGTGATTTTGACCCATAGCACCACCGGTAACAGCTGTGCCGGCCGCAGTAAACGATATTGCTGGATCTCCAACAGTCGTCCCGGAAACAGTCGCACCACCACTTGCCATAAGCACATCCGACTCTGCATGCACATTTACCGTAATATCTGTCGCAGCAGCCGCCGGCGCATCAGCATGTGTGGTTGGAAAAGCAATGGTTAACTGACGAATAGTCACATTATAAGCCGCAGTCCAATCGTCTCCCCAGGGTGTTTGCCCAAATAAACCACGAGCCTCCAGTTGTGGCTTAGCATCGGCATCCAACGCACAAAGGCCCGCATTTCTAGCCTTGATGGAATGTATAGCAGAAGGAACATTCGCCAACAAAAAAGTAGACGCCATACCAATTTTTGCATCTTCTCCTGCATCACCCATTTCAATGCTCAAATAAATTGCCAACAACGACACAATGGCAATTACGGTGATTAATTCAACTAACGTAAAACCTTTTTGTTTATTCTTTCTAACTATCATATCTACCTCATTAATAGGGTTGGATTAAGGTTAAGATTAAATCTTCAATAAAAAGACATTGTCATCACAAAGAAAACCTAATTTATGGCGTCCAACATAAATAATTCTGCATTATCGGCAACCATTTTGGTTCTAGTTTCGATTTTTTTAGATTTCTCTGTGCCAAACTGATTTCTTGCAACGTGTAAAGGTGATATTTTCACTTCTAACGCATCCAATGTAGTCACCCCCAATGTCGCCAGGCGGATACCATCATCCCACAAATCATCAAAGGCCTTTCGTTCCTGCTGAGCAAATTTAATCTCATTTGAGCCATGCCCTTGCGCAATCATTTTCTCTGACAAGCGGTCATTAACAAATATTTCATTCACCAGGTGACGCCCTGAGTAGCCAAAGTTACATTTTGAACAACCCGCATCACGATTCACTACAGGAACCGTCACGTCCGGCATAGTTAATAGCTCGACGTCACCATAAACCGCCCGCAGCTCGGCATCAGCAATCACTGTTTTTTTTGTGGAACAGTGAGGGCAAACTCGGTTAACCAACCGCTGTGCCGTTACCGCAAGCAAGTTTTCTGCAATAAGCGCTCTATCCATACCAAGATTCACCAAACGATTGATTGCTCCGTGTGCATCGTTAGTATGTAAGGTGGTTAATACGAGGTGCCCTGTCATTGACGCTCTTAACGCTAGCTCTGCGGTTTCTGCATCTCTAATTTCTCCAACCATAATCACATCAGGGTCATGTCGCAACAATGACTTCAATGCCGTTGAAAAACCCATGTGTTGGGATACTTCTAAGGACGTAATACCATCCAACTGATCCTCGACAGGATCTTCTATGGTATAAATTGATTTTTCAGGAAACTGATCACGAATATCACGGAGTAGTGACTTTAAGGTTGTAGACTTACCACTACCGGTAGGACCGGTAACAACAATCAGCCCGTTGGAACGACGGCCGATAGATTTTAATATTCCTACATGCTCTGATGACAAACCCAATTGGGTCATACGGCTAATAGCACGAGAATTATTCAAAATACGAATCGTTATTTTGGGCTTTATTTCAGTAAACACTTTTACTGGTGCCATTTCTAAACGCATACTGACGTGTTTATGGGCTGCCTGATACACCAAGTATCCACTGACCGGCTCCAAATAATTATTCTGCTTATTCACCCGCTCCATAAGATTGTTAGCAACCAATCGATAACGATCTATCGATATGGTTTGAATATCAGGGATATTCGATAACTGACAGCGCCCATCAATGCGTAATTTGATGACCCCACCATGGGATTCAGGGTTAATGTGAATATCACTGGCTTTTCGGGTAATAGCTTCGTTCAGTAAGTTATCGACAAATTCCTTGGCCCATAACCCATTGCTATCCACCGAAGTCGTAATATCATAATTGGCCCGCAAGACATCATCTGATTCAAAATCAGACATTGCCAAAACTCCCAACTTATCAAAGTACAGATGGTCTTTGGCATCTTTTTTACGCCGTATTAGCGGCTCAATTTGATCTCTATCATAGGGGTTGGTAACGTACAAAATACTGTCAGAGATCAACCAAGGGCACTTATCATGAGTGCTTCGAATTAACTCTCCAGTATAATTTTCATCGACCTCATAGAGGTCGCAATGGTAGATCTCTGATAATGCACTGGCCAACAATACATCATCAAGGCCCTGCTCTAGCAACCTAGGTACAATGGCTTCCAAACAATCAGGAGTCGATATATTACGAGCAACTTTTTCACTAAGCGCCTCAATTTGAACCAACACAGAAATGATTTTCTCAAACTGTATATCTAACCTTGATCGTTTTTCCACAGCCATGATTTACCACCCAATCGTCGCGAGATAAATCATGCCATTCTTTTCAAGCTTTGCGCCAGAGGCTACGTCCAACGATAATAATTTATAGCCACCCGGTAACAACATGCCAACATGAGCGACTACTTGCCCCGCACTCGTCTCAAAGAGTGCATTTCGCCCTACCATTTTTTTCAATTTAGGCACAGATACTTGTAGCAGCTCTTGAGATGATATTGGCGCCGCTACCACCTGCCCCTTAGATTCATTACTTTGCATTCCATACATGCCAGAAAAATCACTAGGAACAGCACCTCCGGATGCCTTTAAATCTTGATACGCCTTCGCAACCCTAGCGCGCTGTTCCAATAATTTAGCTTGATACTCTAACTTTTGAAGTTCGCGGGCTCGCGATGCTTCTTGCTCTAATATCTTTACACCATCAATAGATTCTGCATGGAGATTGCTTGCCAACAACAAGGCTGACCCTACTATGCAGATTTTTATTCGTTGAATATTGCTCATACCTTGCTCTCTATATTTCACTAAATTTCACTAACGTTACCGGGTCGCCATAAAACCCAGGCTACTGCTGCCCACCTAACACAGAAAAAGTTACTTGCGCTGTTCCCCCTCCCAACGTAAGCTCATGAAGATATGTTGGAACGGTCTGTTGAAAAGCGTTAATGGCAACCAGGACAGCTCCCGTATCACCACTTAAGGTGCCATCCCAAGACGACAACGGCCCTTTGTAGAACCCCCCCCCCGCGACAGAACCTCGCTGGATATCCACGCCAAATTCATCAGCAATGGCTTTAACATAATCCCACTGCGATCTAACAGGAGGTAGCTCTTCCATTTGACCTAAACGTTCAGCCATTGAGTTAAACTGCTGAATGTCGCTTTCGAGTACCGCAACATTCTCCATCGATGCCTGGTGCAAACGGACATTTTGACGCTGATACACTTTATGACTAACCAACGCCAAGACAACGGCCACAATAACCCATTGCGCCACGCCCCACGTTTTCCAGAAATTTTTCAGATCTAATGTCATTTTTCTACCCCGATTGAAAAACTCACTGCCCATTTACCGGTATCCTGTGGTAAATACCGAGTAGTAAGCCATTGCATCTGGATTTTGGGGTCTGCCCCATTGTCAGGAACAATAAACGAGAGTGCTTGCTGATCAAACCTCTGAGGCTTAGCGGTCACCAGTCGGCGCTCATAAGCCCAGAGTTCAGCAATTTTTTCTATCTTTTGGTGATCATTAGGTACATCAGTAATTCGTGACGTTTTTAATCCGTCCAACCCTGTTCGTAAATAATCGCGCATCGCAGATTTGTCCAACACTTCCTGGTGTTCATATTTGTAATATTGTAACAACGAGAAATCTGTAAGCACCGCCAAAATTGCAACAAGTACCACGACAGATGCTGCGCTTGACCACGCTCTACGCACCTTCATTTTTCGCTCTACCTGAAGCTCCTCAGCCATTTTTGCTTCATGGGCTGGCAACGTAAGCGAGTCTACACTTGGTGCAATTACCGCTGCCTCATCTAAATTAAATCCAGCATCTGCTGCAAAAAAACCTGCTTCATAATCGCCAGAAAACTCTGCTCGACCAAGATCACAATGAATATAAAAACCATCCATTGGTGATGCCTGTACAACCTGTAACGATTTACGAAATGAAATAACGCCGCTATTCAACAGCGTTTGCCACAGGCCATAAATAGCAATACCGGGGTAAGTTTCTCGTATATTCTCTATATCGGTTTCATTAACATGAATAGCTGGCGTCTGGTTTTCCGCGGCCTGTAGCTCAACGTACATATGCTGTTCACTAAGAGGCACTGGCCCCACCATATCAGGCATAAGAACAACATCGACATTATCAATAGTGACAATTCGATTCACATAATCCGCAAAAAACTCAGACATCAGTTATATCTCATCAATAATGGTTGGAGTAACCGTCAACACAAGCTCTCGACGTTCCAAAACATTACTTTCACTTTCAAACAATGGATTAACCAACATGCCGGTGATTTTTTCACGCCATGGTAATTCTTGTAATTTTTTTGCAATTGAGCGCCTAATAAAACCACCCAGCTGTATCGCCTGACCACTTTTCACAATGACCTGGGTGGACATGTCATGGAGAGCAAGATTGGGGATTTTTATATCCCCGATAAGAAAGTCTCCTGTTTTGGAGCTTACAACAGGCCATATATCAAGAAGAACTCGGTCATCATCTAATATCCGAGGCACCACTGCCAACGTTACCCCCACACGAACAGACTCAACTTCAAACGATAAAACATCCGCTGAGTTTAACGCTGAGTTTAACGATGTTTCTCTTTCGACCTTACCCACATATGACAATTCCTCACCGGTAGATATGTAAGCATAAACGCCATTTCTCGCGGTTATATTTGGTTGGTTAAGAAGCTCAACCTCACCGAATTGATTTAGAAAGTTCATCATAAAGGATGCATTTACTTTAGATCCTCCGTAGGTGGTTCCTGTAGTCATTGGTAACGTATCCGTAAACACAGAGCCGCTATTTGAGTTAAATACGATATCCAAGGGGTTTCCATCAACAATCTTACTAAAAGACAACTCCTCCCAGTTAATTCCTGAAGCGCGGCTATCATCCAATATCACGTCAAATGCTTGTACCGAAATATTTACTTGCCTTGAACCTTGCTTAACCGCATTTCTAACAAATTGATCAACAGCATCTATTTTTCTTGGGCTACCGCCAGCACTTACCGTACCAATTGAGCGCAAAGACTGTACATAAGGAGCCATCTCATTTTTGTCTTCGTCGGCACCACTTGTCATAATAATTGATTTGGCACCTTCGATAATAGTTTCCCACTCATCCACCGATGACGATGTTGTTACTGTATTTCCACCGCCACCGCCACCACTGCTATCGCTATCATCAGAGCTACCTCCTCCTCCGCCTCCTCCGATAACCTCACCTGCTTTTAGGCTAACATTTCTAGTGGATGAGAAGACTGCTAGGTTCCATTGCTTTTCAACAAACGAGGAAACCGTCACGATATTACCGCTTAGAGCAATATCGTAACCTGTCAATGCCGATATATATTCCAAATAATCTTCTAGCGGCATTCTATTGGCATAAATACTAATTTCTTTCAATAAATCAACATTCGTATCTGCCGGCATGATGTTAAGCGATGGTAACTGCTCTCTTAACGCATCGATTAATGTCGTAGTACCAACATACGAAATTTTTGCTTTAAGGCTTTCTTCTTCAGGTGTCACCTCTCGCATATACGTTGCAGCACTTTCAGCAACAATGGATCGCTGCTGCTTTTGTAACGGCGCATATTTCAACTCTTGCGTATGCGGTTTTATCGCACACCCACCAATCAATGTACTCACAGCCAAACTAGCCAACAGTGGTTTCAACATAATTCTCATTTCTCTATAACTCCAACTGTTATCGCTTGCTGATGACTAACAACGGTGAGGCTTCACCATCTGCATTGACTAATTCAAAAAAGTACTGGTGACTCATATCGATAGAATTCAATAAATCTGACAACGCCTGCTCTCTTGCTTTTGTTGTCACATATTGAAAACGACGGTCTTTAATCTTCGGGTCTTTCACATCCACCAAAATACGCCAGCCTTCTGGCATAATGGCTGTTGCAATCTCTTCAATCGTGCCTGCTGCAATTTCTACGGCAACCGCTGCATTTTTTACGGCTAGTGGACTGATCTTATCTTCTTTACTTTGATTCGCTGTTGCGTTCGCTTGTTCTAAAATTCGATCCGCGTCCGCTTGGGCAGTTTGTACTATCTCTTCCGCAACCTGCTGTGCATTTTCTACCGCCGTTTTTGCTTCAATGAGCTGTACCTTTAGGGTTTCTAACTCTTGAGCATTTATTGCGGTATCTGCTGCTTGTACGGCCGTTGCCGTTAGCGAAGACAACGCAATCGTAAGAGCCGATGTTGCCGCGATCAAAGTATTCTGTTTCATAGTTGCTTCCATTTGACGTGTGATACGCCTAATTCCTAATATCCGACTATTTGCGCAACTTTCTGCACACTTCATGATGAAATTTGGTCTTTAAACGCTCTAATACGTAAAGAGACCCAGCCCACGCAAATAAATCACGAAAAACTGCGCAATTAATTTACTGCGATTGCGCGACTTATTGCACGTTTTCTCAATAACGGCTCTTCGCCTGTTACTGTAAGTAGATTTTGTTGTCGATTTGCGGCATCGCGCTCATTAACATAAGCCCCTACGTAGATAAAGTAAGCAGGCTTGCGCTTATTTACCCCGCGCCACTTATCATTAACGTCGGCACTTTCTAACGCATTCCACATGGCGTTCCAAGGGGAAGCATCTGGGTAACTATAAACAACCGAGTAATTAAATCGGGATTTGCTATTCGGTACATCTGCAGTAGAACGAACAACCTCGCCATCCTCATTACGTGCCAATGAGCCGGTAACAGCACCGTTTGGCCGATTCAAACTTGCAACCAATTCAGCTTCTTGCTCTTCGACATCTGGCATAACATTGTTACTAGACACTACGTTGTCTTCGCTGACAGAAATCCGCTCAAGCTCTGCACTTGATGCGGTCGCCGCCGGGGGCTCCGCTTCTGCCATCATGGGTGACATCGCTGTCAATTGACTTAATACATTGTCAATGGCTAACACGGCTTCGCTGACTTTTAATTTCACTTGAGAGATAACATCACTTTGGTTATCTACTTCAGGTTTAACTTTATGGGGCGTGATAGCGGACACGGCATTGTTATGTCGCTGTGACACACCGTTGTCTGATGCTTTGGGAGCGCGCAAACGATGATTCTCTCGCTCTAATGCTTCTATCCGTTGCTGTAATGCATCAAACCGTTGAAGATAGCGATACTCTGGCTCCGCTTCAAATTGCCCAACACGCGATTCGCGATGTGCTGTAGGATCTGCTAATTGGGTATACCAAGTACAACCCGATAATAATGAGGTCAACGCACAAGCGCCTACAATTTTTGATGATGTTTTCAACATAAGGCTTCCAACCATTTCCATAATCCAACCAGTAGCTACGAACAGTACCTACAAACAGTACCCACGAACTGTATTTCTCTTATAGAGACCGAAGTTGGTTAAATTTTTCTCAGAAAATGGTGAAATTAATCACAGTTTTTTACTTTCTTTCCTCATTAGTTGTTCTTTAATTGCTCTTTCACGTCAAATACGATTAAAACCGCACAAAATCTTGTGCCGCCACGGTCTTTTCTAAGGATATGATCAAGTACCCTGTGGGGCTCAGAGCGAACAATGACAATTAACTTTACTTCTAAAAAAACCATTATTGCTGCTATTTGTGGTGTGATTGGACTACTCATCAGCACTCTGGGTAGCGTATTGCTGCATCAACAACAGCAATACCAATCAACGCACCTTTCGTCCCTCGCGTATTTAGATGCTGCGTTACATGAACTCACAACATTTACGCCAAAAAGGCTGGTTTCAGACGAGCTAAGCTTTCAACGCTTTCGAGAGCTCAATAGCTCTGTGGTCACTCAATTCCAACGCTTAAAATATGGGAACAATAGCCAGGGTGTTTCAGCACTTTCCGAAAACGATAGTCCATCCGTCGCATCACTATTAAGTGATGGAGAAAAACTACTCGCAGGGTTTGGCACGTTGATTCAGTCTCGCAAAGACATCAATCAGTACCGTCAACACAATCAACGTCTGTTATCTGAAGCTAAGGGCTTAGTACAGGCAACAGAGGCTATTTCTGCTGCCAGCGAGCAACAATCGCTCTCGGCCACTCAAATGAAAGCGCTTGGTAAATTGACCCTGCTCGCCAAAGCGCAGCAGTACGACATACAACTTGCCCTACTCGCCATCGAAACCAATGCTGCCCCTCTTATTCGCAGTAGTAAAACACGACAACAACACGCACAGACCCTTATTCAACAATTAACGGCAAGCAACAATAAACTCGCCAATCCCGTGTTACGTCGTATGACCGTTAATATATCTGACCAGGTAAATCAGCATATTGATACCGTATTATCATTATCCGGTGTGACAAATAACTATGATGCCCTTGAAAAGAATCTAAAATCGCTCGCATCAACCGTAAAGGCACTGTTAACCAGCGTGAGTGGAGCAAGCAATACTCTTGCTAGTGCATCCTTTATAGCGCAATTCATGGTAACGCTGGGAGCGCTAGCGGCTTGTGTGAGCTTCTTGTTTGCCGGACTTTGGATAAAGGAAGGGCACTCAGCTGATAATAAGGCAGCTGGGGCATCAACAAACGCAGAGAAACAAACCTCCTCCTTGGAAGGCAGCAGCGCTAGCAAAAAAAGCAAACCCAACGAGAACACCCAGCAACGAAAACAAATCATCACGGAGAAAAACCAGCTTATCCACGATATTCAACCCATCGTTGATGGTGTATTTTACGTGGATGCTAATGAGCAGGCTGAAACGACTGGGGAAATCGCGAAAACGTTTAATGGTGCTCGACGATCTATCGTTAAACGGTTACAGCTCGTTCAACAAGAAGTGACTCGACTGCAACAGTTACAACATCAATCGCCTACAGACTCTTCTGTTAACAATAATAGCAATACTCATTCAGCGCGAGATGCAGATAGTTCTAACGCACCATCTTCTGCGCTCTCTTCTACAATCGCTACTGCACCCGCTACGGCGCTTCCTACGGTTTCCTCTTCTGCACTTTCATCGCCACCGTCTATCTCTGCGCTCTTTGATATTAAATCCTGTGTCGATATTACTTTTGAAACCCAAACAAAAATTGAACAAATCAAACGTCTTTATTCATCAGATAATAAGGCGTTAAATACCGCGTCAGCGACATCGCAAACAGAACAGCAGATAACCGCATTAATGGAATGCCAGGATCATTTACGGGTGCGCCTTAGAGATCTGCAAATGTTGGTTGATCAACACCTTATTAACCCCACACCGGCCAATGCAGAACCCCACGCTGAGGTATCCGCAGCAGCAACAGCGACAACCGTGGATCTTGAGCGCTTATCACGCCTGGTTCATAGCTTTCAGCTGACAGAAGTACCACGCGCTCGAAAAATGCGAAAACCTACCCCGCAACCTGCCCCCTCGCTCTAATACCAGTTCCAACAGAAGGAAAAACCATGGCTACTTCCGTATTCGTTGATACTGTTCATTATGACTTTATGGGCTTACACGACAACACGCAGTCTGACGATGAACCGATGGTGTTTCACCATCGCGCCGACATTGAGACCTTTGTCGAAAAAGCCATTGAAGCTGATCGCTCTGAGCTGCACCAACTGGCTGGCGACCCCACCATATCGCCCTTAGATACTGCCGCGTTGTTAGAGGTTGTTTCAACACAAATAGAAAACGGTGCGTTACGTGTCCAGCAAAATGCCAGTGGTAATTTTGGTGGCGGCGGTGGTGGTGGTGGCTCATCAAACGGAGCAAGTCACGCTCCTTCGGCAGATGTGGACCGAGAACTGCTGAGCAGCATCAGTGACCGTTACAGTTCTGATATGAAAACCTTTATTGCCTCTCATAAAAACAACTATGATAAATTTGGCGGAATCAAATCAGAGTTTCTAACACAGGATAGTGCCTCAAGTACCCCGGCACCATCAACAACCTCCTCACCTGCCCCCTCTCCAACACCTCTGCCACCGAATACTCAGCAAGAGTTACGCTATAAAATTGTTGTCGAGATTGCAGGGCATCACCCGTGCGCAAAACAGCTCATTGAAATCAACGCGCTGTCAACGGATAAAAGCGCTCCACGTGAGCAACAAGCACAACAGAACCGAGGTGTTAACCATAACCGAGACAACCACCGAGGCGTTGTTGAGTTTAAGAAACTACCCAACACCCCGCGTGACTTAGCCCTCATTATCCCCACTTCAGGCTATGGTTCGAATATTCGTCTGCCCCTAAATACCACGGTAGCGCCCAACGATAATCAAACAGAAAAAGCGGAATGGGATAATGTTATCGTACCCGTAAAGCCTTTAGCGTACGTAACCAAAGAAAACCAAAAACAACAAGCCGATGTATTAAAACCAGGTTGGATCTATATCTTTTGGCGTGGCAAGTTATGGCGTGAATTAGAAGTTAAGAAGAACCAAGCATTACGCGATGTGAACGTTGAATACTATCGACGTAACTGGAACGGTGATTTTGGACAAGAGGCCGAGCGCGAAGCCGAAGGCCATTGGCAAACCGCCGCATGGGTTCCCTATAAACTGAATGGGGAAATACAATCCGGCAACAATGCCCCATTGATGATGTATAGCGAAAGCCAACTTGATTGGCCCTATGTTGAATCATTAGAAGCGGATAATGCAAAACTGTTAGAAGTGGCATCTAAGCTTGACCTAACCGCCTATAGCCAGGATAAACATTTTAAAAATGCCGCAGGTGATATGGGCAGTATTGAGGATGCGTTGTTGGATCAGTATTTTGATCCAGAAGAACATGAATATCTGGTGGTAAGTGAGAAAGGAAAAGACTTGAGGGGGTATCGAGATACGTTGGTGCCGGTGGTGTATCTTCCTGTCGCTAAAGATAAGTTTATTCTTTGTGTTCAAGATGATAAAGGTAAAAAATTGCGTAATAAAAAAGTGACTTTCGATCTTGGCGGAAGAACCATTGATGATGTTACTGACCGCAATGGAATAATCGAGATAACATTGAAAGATGGAGATTCTATTAATGGTACGTTTCAGTTATTTGACGATGAAGCATTGTTAAATAGCAGTCACCAAGGAAAGATAGAAATGGCGCAGGGTTTAATTGAAGACGTATCTACTGTCAAAGGCCAGCAAACCCGTTTTAATAATTTGGGTTATAACGCTGGTGTTGTTGATGGTATTAACGGTAAAAAAACCAAAGCGGCGGCAACAAGTTTCCAGCGCGACAATGCACTAGGTGTTGATGGTATTTGCGGCCCTAAAACTCAGGCTAAACTCAAGAAAATTTACAAGCAATAGGTTCAAGGATATGACAAAACAATTACCGGATATGGTTTTTTCGAAAAACAAGGTAAATATCCTTGTTATACGGTCTGATGGTGATGTAGAAATCGAGCTCAAAACACCTGATGGCGAACCTGTTTCGGGGGCTAGTTATTTAATCAGAAAACTAGACGGCGAGGAAATAACCGGAAGGCTCAATGATAACGGTTACGCAAAAGTTGTATCAGATAATTTAGCAGGAGCAACGATTGAGTTTGAAGAAGGTCGTGCTCTATCAGAACAAAAGGTAGGCTAAAAGGCTAGTCGAAAGCATATCGTGGCGAGATAACGGAACAGGAAAAAATGATGGAAACTGAAACAAAAGACTACTATGCGCTTTACGATGAACTGTATTATCTGCTAGGAAAAATAAGTTTAATAAATCGCTTATCGGAAAACCTACAACTTAAAAAAAATGATGTCTTGGAGGGTATTCAGCAAGTAAAAAAAGACAACATTCCTAAAGCGAAAGTCCAAGCCGCTAAAACAAAATCAGAAGAACTGAAATGGCAAGATTTCGAAATCCGAAGTTTGCAACAAAAAATACGTTCAAAAAAATACACCATTGAAGTGCAGTCAAACGAAGACGACTTGGAAGATTATGAAGTCAGGGAGCTACAGCGCTTCAAACGAGAGGTACTAGAGCTAGGAACCCGATTGGCAACAATGCAAGCATCCTATCAGCAACTGTTGGACAAAGACCTTGACTACACGTTCTATATTAAAAAGGACTGGGTGTTAGAACAATCGTTGGAAGACATCACTAAGCAAGAAAAAGCGTACGAGCTCCAGCTGAGTATACTGCATGAGAGTTTACAAGCGCTAGAAACTCAGCACGGTGTTATCATTGAAAAAGAAGACGGGACGTATGTCTCTGCTGGTGATGCTGCGACTACATTTATTACAAATCGCAGAACACAAGCCTCAGATAATTTCAAAAAGACAATCACAAATCTTGACAAGAAAATTAAAGCTGCATTTGAAAAAGAAAAAACAACCGATTTCCTAGAAACGCAGGATAGGTACAAGACCCTTCTCAAACATCATTACAGAGATTGTAATATTACCCGAGAAGCGGTTCTCTATAATCTTTGTGTTAGAAAGGCTAAAACCCAAACCATCAAGGATTTTGACAAGGATCAGGCTGAACGGCAAGCGGCTCAAGAAAAAGCTAAGGGTAAAGACAGAAGAGCTGTTGGAAAAGAAATACGCCACGATAAACGCGCTAATTTGAAAGCCCACTTTTCTTCTATTCAAGAACAATACGCGACTATTCCAAAAAAAACAGCACCCATCCGATTAAAATACAAGGATGCAGTCGGTGGTATGGTCAAAAATACCCGTGTTGTTTGCTGGCAATACGTCGGCGATACAGATATGCCGTCAATATACAGCCAATCCCCTGGACGAATACATTCTGTTTTTCACGCTAAAACTGATGAATACGGATTTTTACGCGGTATTCGCAACCTTATACACGTCCCCAAAGATGCCCGTTCGAAATATATGAGCTATTCGATAAGTAAAAATGCTCTACATACTTTTTCAGTGAACGTTCATAAGCAGAAAGCATCGCCCATGCAGAGTGGGAGTGACACCAAGCTCTTTTCTCTTATGGATAACGATCACCTGTTAACGTTGGAAATCGGAACACGATACGGATTTATGATAGTGCCAACAGACTGTGATTTTAAGACCGATGATCTTATGGCATTAGCAACAGAGGATCATGAAAATTCGCCTGAAAGCGGCCCTGTAGCCACCATTTATACCATAGAGGGTGGCCAAGGCGTTATGCAGTCAACGGAGGTGTATTGCACATTGCCAGGCTGGACTGTACGTATCAAGAGCGTCGTTCAGGAAATACGTCTGTGGCAGAAACGGTATCAAAAAACGGTAGAGCATCGAGTAAGAGACCTTTCCGTTTTAAGCGAGATGCAACAATGCGCGGATATTAATCTAAAGTACCCAGGTACTGAGATAAGCAAGGACGAACTTAGAGAAAGAGAAGAGTTACCCCTAGCCTTGGATGTGATGCGGTCACATATTAGTGGCTTGTTAGAAACTCCAGATGAGTTTCATAGTCCCGAACATAAAGGTTATGAAGATCAGGTAAATCGTCTTGCTAGAAAGCTCATGAAAATGCTGAATAGTGATGAACTTCAGCAAGAGTTTTTGCGCTATCAGGATTATGTTGTTTCTCAATTGGATGATGGTATTGAGCCAGACGGTGATATTGATATCGCTGGTCCAGATATGGTGCTAGAAGTTAATTGGCAGTACTTTTTTACGGTATTGCAAGAAGCATTGGGAATATTGGGGACAACAAAGCAGCGTGAAGAAGTAGAAAAGACATGGGTAAAACCTGCGCTGGAGTATGTGGGGAGTCAGGGGCATTTTAAAGAAGTGGATCTCGGAGAGTTTCCCTCTTTAGCCAAAGATGAAAAATTACCTATGTTTGAGGGGGTTGCCCGCGACCTTGGGGCATATGGCGAGGTTAGTTATCAAGGGGCGGAAACATTACCAACTCAAATAATGGGGGCTTGGCACGCGCTTAGTGAGAACAAGGCGCTTGCGGATGTGTTGTTTCATCGGTTACCTGGCCCTCCTTCGTTGATGATGGTTGTGCTGGATGTATACGGGGCTTATGTAAGTCGCTATATGTATCGTAACCAAGGCAGCACTCCGGGGTTTAACATGCGGGTGTTGATTAATGGCTTGGGTTACTTGATGGGGTCGTCATTTTTAGAAAAACGGACGGTACTTGTACAACATTTGTTAATTCAGAATCTGCGTTTAACGGTGATGACGGGGAATATAAAACTCACGGTAACTGTTGAGAAAACTCTGTCGGAGGCGGCGAAAGTATCTCAAAGCTATATAATGGGAATCTTTAAAAATGATTCTGCTGCTGACGGCTTCTATAATCGCGCAGTGAAGGGGTTCGGTAGCGACGCAGTTAAGCGTATCGCCACTGGTTATAGTGGCAGCGTGGCATTGCTTGGGCTTGTTGGTCGAGTGTCCGCTCTACAAGGGCTCGCGGAACTGGAGGAACAACTACGGCAAAACCCAGAAAACCAAAGACCTCTATTAACGGGCATTAATATCATATTGGGTGCGGCAAGTGCATCGGCGAATACTTACAGTTTTATGGTGAACCGTACCGTCGCTGGAGGAAAGCTGCATCAAAACCTCACCTCACTGGCAGGGATGTCCGTGAGTAAAGGTGGGATAGCGAACTTCTGCGATCGCTTTGCCCATGTCTTGGGCTACTTTGCGGCATTGGATGCTGCTCTGATGGCTGAAGAGGCGTATAATTCCGCCCGATATGAAACGGCAACCAAGGAGCTACTCAATAGCGCATCGCTTGTCGCATTAACACTTGGCTCTCAATTACTGGCTCGTGGTGGCATTGTCATGGTTGCCGGTTTTATTCCTGGTGTTGGGGTTACCTTGTTGGTGGCCGGGGTACTGGTTCAAGTGGCAGTTGTGACGTGGGACTTTTGGATAGATCAGCTTAAGTCATCCATACAGATACGCTACAGCAAAGCTTATCGAGTATTACAGGGCTCTCCCAATTTATCGGAATATGAGGGCAAGTCACACTGGCAGAGAGTTGCTTACCCTGGATTGCAGCGGCCCATGGAACTATTGATGGAAAATGACGAGTATATTGGCCCTTGGGGTATATGGGATACGTTAAGTTGGCATGCGGTAATACCGCTGTATTTACAACAGAGGGATAATCAATCATCCAAGACAGAGCAGATCGAGGCAGTAACCGAATATATTGATTTGGATGAAAAGCTGGTGACGCAATTGATTCAATACTATGAGTCTAGCGAAACGCTACAAAGTGAGAAACCGATGGAAAAACTGCCTAACGGTATTTATCTTAAAGAAATGCTAGCGGCTCTGTCCGGTGGTGACTATAGCCCACACCCAGAAAACCACCCGACGGGTATTTTAGCGCAGCCAGAATTTAGAACCATTGCAACATTAAGTGGGCCAAAATTTAGGATTTAAGTATGACTATAAGAAAAGTGGCGTTTTTTTTAATTATTCTTCTGTGCTCAACAGAGGTATTGGCGAAGAAAAAGGAACTCCGCACTCCGTTTTATAACTTAGACTGGGCATTGATCGATCATCAAGAGTGGCCTACGTTAGTCGAATGGGTATATGGTGATAAGGGGCGCAAGAAACCAGGTCGGCGAGATGGTTGGATTTTAGGGAATATTTCCATGGGGTGGCAATGGATAGGAATTGAAGACCGCTGGGTGAGCTTTAAAAATGAGTATAACGAAATTGTGCGCTATGATTTATGGGGCCCTTGGGCACAGGATGAATTGGGCAGTATTATCACTGACCGTCAGGGTCATGTTATCGCACTAACATCGCGAATGAAAAAGGGTTTTGATCTTAATACTCTCGCACAGTTTCCCTATTTAAAATATGTCAATTTAGCGAGTTATGAGGATATTGACCTCACAAACATAGCACTACCAAAGAGTTTGGAGCATATTGTTTTTCCCGCCAACGAAAAACTGCAAGGTCTACCCCGGTTAGCGACGCTACCCAATCTTAAAGGACTAGCACTGCATGGAGGTAAATACAATTTGCGTGATCTTGTAACACTCCCAAAGCTATCTTTTTTATATATTTATGCCTCCTACCACATAAGGGATAAGAGTCACCCTCTTTATGGGCAGCCAATCCATAATACGGAAGATCAAGAGTATATATTGCGTAACCTCAAGGGGCTGGTATCCGCAAGATTGGATAATATTGAAATGACTAACGAATTACTTGATACCTTTGCAAAAAACAATCCCGCGTTACGTTCTTTATTCATTGACGGGTCTACCGAAGTAAAGAAACTAGATAGCTTGAGTTTCACTAGATACATACCGTACTTGGAAACGTTAGAGATAGAGCGCTCCAAACTGTCAACACTCGCCAGCTTATCCCCTTTGCCAGAGCTGACAACGCTGATAATCCCTAATAATTCGTTAACAGATATTAGTAAAATCATAAATTCCCCACAGCTCAAAAAAATCGATTTTCGCTATAACCGTATTACTGATATTTCTCCGTTGAATAGGCTGCAAAATCTTGAATGGGTCAACTTGCATTTCAATTGGTTCAACAAAATCAATGGTTTTAGTAATGCCAAGAATCTTAAATACCTAGATATTACGCAGAATAATATCAAGACTACAAAGGGACTAGAGGTGGCAAGTGATCTTGAAACGTTGAAACTAGGAGATGCCTTAATTAAGAAACTGGAAGGCATAGAACATATGGACAAACTGAAAACACTCCATGTAGCTTATAGTAGCTTGAAGGATATAGAAGGCGTGCCACCTAATCTAGAAAAGTTCTGGGTATTTAACGATAACGGCACCTATGCAGAATTCTCTAAAAACATGGATCCAATTACTTATGAAATATCGAACAAACACGAACGTGTAGGAACGATCTATAGCGATATAGAAACCTATTCAGGCCCCATTGATATCAGTAATTTCTTGAAATTGAAAAAATTATACGATTATTACTGTAAAAGTTGTCTTATGAGGGAGGAGAACAAGGCGCTCAAAGAAAAAATGCTCAGCCAATTTGATGCGATCGGGGATCAGAAAAAAAAGGACAAAAAAACCAATTTCAAAACAGAAGAAGCACGCAGCAGATCTACTCTTCGAAAAATCAAAGCCGCATGGTTAACTTCAAAGAAAACGCCAACACTCAACGCACAGGGAATGTAATATTATGATTAAAAAAAGCATCACAGAACAGCTACGTGTTGATGATATTTTAGACCTGTACGAAATCGAGGATTCTCAAGCGGTATTGCAACATCCAGATAACCAAGCGTTACTTGATGGAATTGCACAAAACGGTATGAAAGGCATGACGGGTGAACTACACATTCCGCGAGAAGTGACCAATCTACCAGAAATCAACCCGAGTGAGTTAAACGTATTTATCTTGCAGCCTGCCAAAAGTGTATTAGATGTAATTATGTTGGATGTTCAGGGTAAGCCCCTAACCAACATACCTTACACTCTGTTTGTCGGTAAGCAGGAAACTCAGGCAACAACCGATGGTGAAGGCAGAGTCTATCAGGAGATTGAGACTAGCGACAAAGAAGGGTTGTTAGTGCTGCATATTTCTGAAGAGGAAGATGTACTGCAACTCGTTCTATTTGTTGAGCGAGAGGCGGTGAATCAAGAGGAAGGGTTTAACCAGCGTTTACAAGAGCGTGGTTTTTTTAAGGGGATCAGTGATCTTCCAGACAATGCAGATTTAGATATTATTTATCAGCAAGCCCAGGTTTTTCCGGTGTAATTCAATATCACCACATAAAAATGCATTGCCTTTTCTACGTGCTCACAGCTTCTGTTCTTAAGCAAGCACGCATCAATTCATATTAAACTTCGCCTATAACATTTTTAGGCTCAGACCCGTAACAACCAAAAC
>CAJXZM010000057.1 GCA_913063125.1 uncultured Gammaproteobacteria bacterium
TATGCTGTAAATGAAAACACAAAAGTTAGCTTGGGCGTTGACAATCTAACCAATGAAATCAGTTATGTTGCTCACCCTTGGCCTGGTCGAACTTACTATTTGAATATGTCCTACGACATGTGATTTTATCAATCTACCTGCTACTGAGGGTTTTTAAAACACTCAGTAGCAGGTAGAAGTGAAACAACTGAAAACAAAGAAACAAGAGAAACTACTACCCAATGCTGGCTCACGCTCGCAATATTATTGCTCTTGCTCATCCTCCCCCTTCCTCAGTAAACACCGCCCTCTCGGTTCATCGCCCTCATGGAGCACTACGTCTGAATGCAGAAACTGTGCAGCTTCTGCTGAACCCTTCACTTTCGAAGCACTGCGTTCTAACATTTCTGATTCAAACTCCGTTAGCACGCTTTTCCTCACTCCAACCTCCCTCCATTGAGATAAAGGCCTACATCCTTTTGTGATACCCCTAGCTAACGCCAGCGCATCCAACAGAGCTTGATTCGCTCCCTGTCCTTTGAATGGACTCATTGGATGAGCAGCATCTCCGATCAGGGTCACTTGAGCCCCTTTCTCCAACAATTCTGGCTCAAGTAGTGCTCGGTCATACACGGGATACCCAGAAACCTGAGCTTCCAACGTCGCGGCTAAGACCTGAGGTATGGGATCATGCCACTGACATCGACGACACGCCTCTTCTTTGAGTGCTTGGGCTCCTAGCGCACTCAACGCCTTAGCCTCATTTTCTGGCATTGGGAAGCTAAGCTGCCACATCACAGAGTCTGACGTATAAGGCATCATGTAGATCCGCTCATTGCCATTGGCAGTTTGAAATACCGTGGCCGAGTCCAGTAAGCCATCTTGAAAAAAACCGCTATCAAGACTTTCGCCACTCTCACCCTCACCTTCAAGGTCGGCCAAAGGACAAATCCCCAAAATCACAATACAACCTAGGTAACATAATGGGCTAACATCCTCACCGATCAGCAACCTTCGCACCGAACTACGAATGCCATCTGCTCCCACCACGAGGTCAGCCTTGGCACTCGTCATTTCACCCCTCCCTTCAGCAACACCGTCACCTTCAACCTGAAAGGTCAAAGCAACACCTTCACCCTCGCATTCATTAAAACCCACCAACTGATGCCCCCACTGCACCACATCATGCCCACCAAGCTGCTCAAGTAGCGCTAAGCGCAACGCCTGACGAGCGATATGCACATTTGTGCGCTTCGGTGGCGTTTTTGCAGCTGACGACTCCAACACCCTGACCCCCCAGTCACCGATCACTTTTCCTTCGGTAGTATGAACCACATGCCTAGTTGAAATCACGCCCTCTTGTAACGAGAAAAGCCCCAACCCTTCGATGGCTCTACTCGCTTGCTGTAAAGTAAGTCCATAACCCTGAGATCGTGTATCGAAGCCGCTATCGCGTTCATAAAGAGTAAAAGGGATTGCGCGGTGCAAACAAGCCACAGCGAGAGCCACCCCGCCTATTCCACCGCCTATGATCGCAAGGTGAGGGTAATTTTCTTTATCCGACTCTTTATTATTCAAGAAGGGTTGGATAGCAGAATGTACCAATCCAGACCCTTTACAACTCAAACAGGTATCGAGGTGACCTTTAGGGCGAACTGGAGCCGTCCCTTCGCTCTTTGATTTTTCAAATTGATCCAACTCCCTCTGGTAGCGAAGTCTAGCTTTCTTACGGAGTCTTTTATGTTTTTTACCCTGGCCCTGACATACTAGACAAACAGTCCAATTACCCTCGTTATTTTTCACCTTTACCACCTGCCCTATTTTTGATCCGCTATTGATTCCCCTTCAATATTACCTAAGGCTTATAATAGTAATACCCAAACAAATAGGGCCTAAATTTCTCTAGACCCTTTTGTGACGATGAGAGTAAGTGGCATTGCAAGAACTACTTAACGATATAAAAGGCTTCAACCGTTCCTTTTATCGTCATCATCAACGGTTTACCGCGACGGTCTAACGCTTTAGGCGAAGCGACTTTCACCCAACCTTCACTGATGCAATATTCCTCGATATCGAAACGCTCTTTTCCGTTGAGTCGAATACCAATATTATGCTCGAAAATTTCTGCTACATGATGTGGGCTACTGGGGTCGCCTGAAAGGCGATCCGGTAAATCTGGTAGTGATTTAGTGTCGTTCATGTTTGACCTTACCTAAAATAAAAGTCCTCTATTGTAGACAATACAGGACTAACGCTCAAGAACTACAGTAAAGTTTGGTGACGCTATGGCCTTAAATGTCAGCACTGTTTATAAAACAGATTAATTATTTATGAAGGTCCATTTCCATAGGCTGATATTTTAGCCCCGCAGACTCTCCAATCTCACCGGTGCATTTAAATCCACAACCCATAAACGTATCGATACACATAGAGTTCACACGGATTAAATCTTCTCGCTCAACTTTCCTTATAGACATCAATACGTCCTATTACCGCTGATTAGAGATGCTTTTCATAAAATAGTATCGTTTTATTAAAGTCTGTTACCTCTTTAAATTTTATATATCCTAACTTTTCATAGATATGCTTCGCCTTACGGTTTTCTTTGTATACATCCAGCCATATTCGATTTGTACCAAAGAAAATTTTACAATAGCTTTCCATCGAGGATATTGCATCTTGGCCAATACCTAAGTGTTCATCGTCCACAAGAATCCGTTTAAATTGCACCGTTTTCTCGTCAATCGCCAACTGAAGAATAAAATACCCTACTACACCTCCAAACACATCAACAATACTCAAATAAGCAATGTCTTCAGAGAGGAAATCCTTTTGATGTACCTGAAGAGATTTATAACTAAAAAACTCCTCGACATGATCTTGACTATCAAATTCAGCGAACTTAATTAGGTCAGAATATTGTGATTTTTTAATAAGTGCCATTTTGTCGTATTACTTATAACGGCCAATGAGTAAGCTAACCAAAGCTGAAAGAGAAAAACGTACCTTCACTGGACACATCACCTCATTCACTTCAAACCTACAATAATGTCTCGTAACGATGTATTAAATTGGCTCCCCATCATCACACCATGAACAACGGACTCATTCTCATTTTCGGCCTTAGCCAAGCTTGCCCTCATCATTGCCGCGCCCAAGGTAAAACTTAATAATTTATGAAAGGCTACTGCTGCGTTCACCGATGAAAATCCAGCATCCGTTAAACAAACAACCGCACCATCAAATACTTGTTTCGAAGCAACGCCGATATTATTTGAGCTAACCATCAACATTAAGTACTCAGGTTCATTCGCTGATGCGGTAAAAATATCAACGAACGTTAAATACAACCACTCTTGCCAATCGGTTACCGGATGTTCTTTCTGGTGAGCCCGCACGACAAAATCCTCCACTAATGCAAACACAATATCTTGTTTCGTTGAGAAGTGGCTATAGATCGACATCGGTCCAGCATCCAATACATTGGCTATTTTTCGAATACTCAGCGCATCAATACCCTGCTCATGCAGTAACGTCTTCGCTGCATCAACAATGGCTTCTTTACTGAGGGAACCTCGAGGCTTACGTTGCTTGATCGTACTTTTAACCTTACTTGTAGCAGTGTTTGTAGATTTACCGTCTAATAACGACTTCGACATAACAATCAATCATCCACTTTCATTGTAATGGGTAACAAGAACTGTTTTATCACTCCATCACCCTCTACATCGACAACCCCCACATGCAACGGGCTTACCTTTTCTTTCGGTAAAAACCAAGTGCCAAACACCAAATCCCAAATAATTAAGTTGCTACCATAATTATGATTTGCTAATGAGGTGTCCTTCATATGGTGCCAACGGTGAAGCTCAGGAGAAGACACAACATAGTTCAACCAACCAAATTTAACATCAACATTGCCATGTTGCCACATGCCATGCATCACACTAAAGGTTGTTGCCAAATAAATCACAACAGGATCAGCTCCCATCGCAATAGCAGGCACATTAGAAATTACGGGAATCGCTATAATATCAAGATAATGGAAACGTGTGGCGTTAAACCAATACAGCTTATTAGGGGTATGGTGAACGCTGTGAATACGCCATAACCAAAAGTTCTCATGCTCAAACCGATGCAACCAGTACGTCATAAACTCTGCGATCACTAGAAACAATATCACCTGGAACACCAAAGGCCATTGTGTAGGCCACAAGTTCACCCCCACCCAGCTGGATAACACCCCTGCGGTAGCTGCCATTGCCATTGCCACAAAAACCTCAGCCCTCAAAATTATGTTATTTAGAATGAAGAGTCCCAGGTCGCTGAAAATATGTTGCTTCCATTCGGGGCGCCACTCCTTAGAAAAGTATTGAAAGCGCTCCATGCCATAAACCCACAATGCAGCTAACAGCACCGGCAGTAAATACATAAGGTATTTGTGAAGCTCTAACGCATGAAGTGTTACCTGATTTCCAAAGAGCGAAACGTCTAAAATGCTCTCCCCCTCTGGTGCAATAAGTAAAGCCGGAAGCGAATTGGCCATCCAAAAGGCAAACCCCATTCCAAATACAATCACAAGTGGATAACTCATCCAGGCGAAAAATGTCTGTACCTTATTGTGCTTAACATACACTTCTATTGGCAAACTTTCTTTCTCACCGTCCAGTAGTTCTGCGTTAACTTGGTTGAAATCGCTCATAACACCCTCTGTAATAATACGCTGTATATCCAACAAAGAGTACACTGTACGTTACAGTCATGTCAAACAACCGTATAACAAAAACTCCCCTTTACCTATGCCATTTAGTGGATTAACTCCAGACTAATAAGGTAGTATTTAAAAAGGTTTACCGACCCATTCAATCGGTGATAACTGCCAAAAGCGGTGCCACCCACTTTAACGTTTGCCCGATCTCACCCGATCATGAACGTTTAGAGGACCTTGATATGTTCGAAAAATTCGAGCACGCGAATCTCAGCGAGCTGCACTTCCATGTAGATGAGTCAACTCAACTGCAATCCATTATTGCTATCCACAGCACTACCCGCGGGCCAGCCCTTGGCGGTTGTCGGTGTGTAGAGTACGCGTCTGACGATGATGCGATTAATGATGTTGTTCGTTTGGCAAAGGGCATGAGTTATAAAGCGGCCCTTGCTGACGTACCCCAAGGTGGCGGGAAGGCCGTCATTATCAAACCTCCAACGATTAACGACCGTAATGCGTTATATCAATCCTTCGGTAAATTTGTCGACAGTTTAGGAGGACGTTATATCACGGCTGTTGATAGCGGCACCCTACTCTCTGATATGGACCAAGTACACCTAGCAACTCAATATGTTTCAGGCTGCACTGATGATGGGTGCGACCCATCACCAATCACTGCCCTAGGCGTTTTCTGTGGCATTAAAGCAGCATTACGTCATCAACGCGGAACAAGTTCTCTGGAAAATATTCATATCGCCATCCAAGGATTAGGCAATGTAGGTTTTGCCCTGGCAGAACTGTTACATAAAGCAGGGGCATCATTAACTGTTTCTGACTTAGATATTCGTAAACAACAACTCTGTGAGCAACGATTTAATGCGACGAGTGTTGCACCAGAGGAAATCTACCATGTGCCTTGTGATGTATTTTCCCCATGTGGTCTAGGTGCAATCCTTAATGACAATACCATTCCCCAATTAACCTGTGACATTATCGCAGGTTCTGCAAATAACCAATTATTAGAACTGCGGCATGGTGATGCGCTGCACAAAAAAAACATTCTCTATGCGCCGGACTACGTCATTAATGCGGGCGGACTTATTCAAGTATCCTTAGGGCTAAAACACATTAACCAGCAAGATATTTTCAAAAAAACCACTCATATTGGGAACACGTTACAACGTATTTTTGAGCGTTCAAAAACAGATAATGTATCAACGCACATAATTGCTGATGGTTTGGCAGAAGACATACTGCAATTAAAACACTAACAAGACTCAAACAATAAAGGCTCTTAAAATAGAGTCCAAAACTATAGAGAAACAAAATCACTATCAATAAAAACATCAACACAGAAAGCCTGTCAATCACCACAAGTGATCCATATAACCAACGACACGGCAAACTTCCAACGCTTTCTAGCGTGACCACAAGTCAATAAGGAAACTGTATGAACGTTATCACGAAATACCAATACATTAATGAACAGGGTAATGTTGCTAATGCCCTACCACCATGGGCAACCGATGAAAAACTAATTGAGTTTTACAAAACCCTTGTCCTTATTCGTCAATCTGATAAAAAAGCTATCGCACTACAACGCACAGGTCAGTTAGGAACCTACGCCTCGTGCTTAGGCCAAGAAGCGATAAGTTTAGGTATTGGTTTTGCGATGGACCAAACCGATGTTATGGCGGCCTATTATCGAGACCAAGGGGCCCAGTATTTACGAGGCTACTCACTTGCTGCTCAACTTCGCTATTGGGGTGGCGATGAGCGCGGCAGTGGACCTCAAGATTCATTTTTTGCAGAGCAAGATTTTCCAAACTGCATTCCTATTGCCACCCAAATAACCCATGCTGCAGGCATTGCCACCGCAATAAAAATCAAAGGTGAGAAACGTGGCGTAGTAGCGACATGTGGTGAGGGCGCTACCTCACGAGGTGATTTTTATGAATCCCTAAATTTAGCCGGGGTTTGGCAGCTACCGTTAGTGGTGGTGGTAAACAACAATCACTGGGCAATTTCGACACCGAGTACACTACAAACTCAAACTCAACATATAGCGCAAAAATCCACAGCAGCTGGAATACAAGGTATTACTATTGATGGCAACGATATCATTGCTGTGTACAACGCAGTACAACAAGCGTTAATAAAAGCACGACAAGGCAAAGGGGCGACATTAATTGAGGCCGAAAGTTATCGCCTTTGTGACCACACCACTGCGGATGATGCAACACGGTATAGAAAATCCGATGAGGTTACCGCTGCGTGGAAAAAAGATCCCATCAAACGATTACAGAATTATCTATTCCAACGCTCTCTCTGGTCACCAGAAAAAGAACAACAACTTATCGAACAACACCAACAGTTTATTGACAGCGAAGTTGCAGCCTACCTAGCGACTGAACCAAGCAATCCTGCTGATTGTTTTGATCACCTGTATGAAGAGCTCCCATACGCTTTACACGAACAAAGAAAACACTTCGTCAACAAATCAGTTAACGCATCAAATGTTGGAGGGTAATGCCATGGGTACTCATGAAAATTTCTCAACGAATGATCACGACGCGAACCACGGTGATAATGTCAGTACCACCAAAATTGTTACCATGGTAGAAGCCGTCAATTTGGCCTTACATCACGCTATGGCTGCTGATGACAACGTCGTTGCTCTTGGCGAAGATATTGCCACCAATGGCGGCGTTTTTCGTGCTACGTTAGGCCTAAAGGATCGTTTTGGCTGTCGCAGAGTCATGGACACTCCGCTAGCTGAATCATTAATTGCCGGCATCAGCATTGGCATGGCAAGCCAGGGGCTAAAACCCGTTGCAGAAATTCAGTTTATGGGTTTTATCTATTCAGCCCTTGAACATATGATTTCCCATGCAGCCCGTTTACGAAACAGGACTCGAGGCCGCCTTCACTGCCCAATGGTGCTACGTGCTCCTTATGGTGGCGGTATTCATGCCCCGGAACACCATTCAGAAAGTACAGAAGCCATCTTCGCTCACATTCCAGGCCTACGTGTTGTTATCCCTTCTTCCCCTACCCGTGCTTATGGATTACTACTCAGTGCAATCCAAGACCCTGACCCTGTTATTTTTTTAGAACCCAAACGAATTTATCGTGTTAACCGTCAAGAGTTTAGAGATGATGGTGAGGGCCTCCCCCTAGACACCTGCTTTACGTTACGAGAAGGCTCTGATGTAACCCTAGTAAGTTGGGGCGCGATGATTCAGGAAACCCTAGAAGCGGCCAATGTCTTAGGCGAACAAGGAATTCGTGCAGAAGTCATTGATGTAGCAACCATTAGCCCTTTAGATATCGATACTATATTAACCTCTGTGAAAAAAACCGGCCGCTGTGTCATCGCCCAAGAAGCCGCAAGAAGTTGCAGTGTTAGCTCAGACATTTCCGCACAATTGGCAGAGAAAGGTTTGTTGTATTTACAGTCACCGGTACAGCGCGTCACTGGATATGACATTCCAATGCCTTATTTTAAAAACGAAAATCTCTATATGCCCAGTACTCAGGACATTGTTGCTGCTGCAAAAAGCACCCTGGAGTTTGTATGAAGTACTTCAAATTGCCCGACCTAGGTGAAGGCTTACAGGAAGCAGAGATTGTAGAATGGCATATTTCACCAGGGGATACCGTTGCTGTTGATCAAATCATTGTGTCAGTTGAAACAGCCAAGGCGATTGTTGATGTCCCCTCCCCTCAGGCGGGGGTAATCGCGGCGCTATTTGGTGCAGAAGGCGACATCATCCATACCAATGAACCCTTGGTAGAATACGCGGGGGAAAACGATGCAGACACAGGCACGGTAGTTGGCGTTATAGCAGAGGCAACAACAGGTGCGGGGGTAAAAGCAGAAAGCTCAAACAACAGAAATAGGCAAGGTTCTAATAAAAATGCTAGTCAAGGCGCTGAAATCGATCAGTTTATTATTGGCAGCGCGCAAGGGGGAACCCACAACCGCTCATTTTCCACACCCGCTATTCGAGCCTTGGCTAAACGACTCAACGTTGACATCAATAGTTTAAAAGGAACCGGGCAACACCAACTCATCACCATCGATGATGTCGAACGCGCTCACAAAGTCACTCAAGATTTTGGTGAAGAAAAGACACTTAAAGGTGTTCGCAGAGTGATGGCTAAAGCCATGACAAAGTCTCAAGAAGTTGTCAAAGTCACCATCTTTGATGATGCTGATATCCATCAGTGGTACGGTGACCAACACTCGGTAAAAACAGACCCTACCATGCGTCTAATTCGAGCTATTGGCGAGGCCTGCAAAGTAGAACCTCAATTAAATGCCTGGTTTAACGGGGACAACCTATCTATCCGCATTATTGACAATATCGATCTTGGCATTGCTGTTGATACCGAAGATGGCCTGTTTGTACCAGTACTGCGAGATATAAACAATCGTAGTGACACCAACCTTAAGCAAGGTTTTGATGCGTTACGGAAGGCCGTAAAGTCTCGCAAGATCCCTCCCAAAGAAATGATGGGAGCAACAATTACACTATCAAACTTCGGTACTATTGCAGGTAAATACGGAAACCCAGTTGTAGTACCTCCGATGGTATCCATCTTAGGCGCAGGTACAATACACGACCAAGTTGTAGCCTTTAACGGTGACACCGCCATACACCCTATCATGCCACTATCCTTTAGTTTTGATCACCGAGCGGTGACAGGTGGCGAAGCAGCACGTTTTCTAAAAGCGATCATGAATGACTTGGAGGAGTAAATACTCGTTTAAGAGCCAGAGATTTCTGAGGGTATAACGGGGACAGGTTTAGCGATTTCATAACCTTGGGCATAATCTACGCCCAAGGTTTTTAAGCATGCTAATATCTCTGCATTTTCGACAAACTCTGCAATGGTTTTTTTACCCATCACATGACCAATACGATTAATTGATTCCACCATGGCATAATCTATTTTATCGTCAACAATATCTTTCACGAAACAACCATCAATTTTAAGATAATCAACCGGAAGATTTTTTAAATAACCATAAGATGAAAATCCACTGCCAAAATCATCCAAGGAAAACCGGCAACCGAGAGCCTTAAAGCGGTTCATAAACTCGATGGCTTTTGTTAAGTTAGTAACCGCTATCGTTTCTGTTATTTCAAAGCATATTTTTTCTGGAGGAACATCGTAACGATCAAAAAGCTCTGCCAAGAACACAGAAAAATCATCATCGCCAATACTCAATCCTGACAAGTTGATGGAGCACATCGACAAGCTTTCTAATTGCATCGCATCGTCCACCAACCACATAAAAACATTTTTCACCACCCAGCGATCCACTGATGGCATCAAGTTATACCGTTCGGCAGCTGGCAAAAACGCGCCAGGTGATACGATTTCATCCTCACTCTGCAAGCGCACAAGGATCTCCATATGCTCACCATCAATGCTATCGGATATGGGAGCGATTGTTTGTTTATATAATACCAACCCCCCTTCTTCCAATGCCTGAGTAATACGCGAAGCCCATTGCATTTCCCCTTGCTGTAACGCTAGGTCGACATCACCAGGCACGTATTCATGAACACGATTACGCCCCGCATCTTTTGCCGCATAACACGCTGCGTCCGCTAGACTCATAACGGATTTAACCGATTCCGTATCATCCGCAATAGGTACCAGTCCGATACTAACGCCTAATGTGAATATCTTATTCTCCCAACAAAAACGAAACTCTTGAATTACAGACCGAAGCTTGTGAGCAACCTTGCTTGCGTTCTGCCCTACACAGTTCTCAAGCAATACGCCAAATTCATCTCCGCCCAAACGTGCAAGCGTATCGCCCCCGCGCATATGGCCTTGTACCTGCAACGTCACTTGGCGCAACAACTCGTCGCCAGCAATATGGCCACAAGTATCATTCACCAATTTGAATTGATCAAGATCCATATATAGCATGGTATGTGTAACGTGATCACGGTGTGCGCTTTGTACTGCCCTGTCTAATCGAATTTCAAACTCTCGACGATTGACTAACCCCGTTAACGGATCATGCCTCGCCAAGAAATTGAGCTGTTCTTCGCTTTTTTTCCTTGCAGTAATATCAACCACAAATCCTTCGATAAGTGATTCATCTTCCGCAGAAAGCCGATCAGATGATGATTGATTCACCAGTTTTGCTGATACAGCACACCAAAAATGGTCTCCATTCTTTTTTATGGCATGGGCTTCATAATTTAATACTTGCCCATGCTCTAGCACTGCTTTTCGAAACTCGTGATACTGCTCTACATCCAAAAATACGTGTGTCTCTTTGTCATCTGCAGTATCAATAAACATTTCCGGTGTCTCATACCCCATAAACGAGGCCATTGCCGGATTGGCGCTAACAAAGCCCCCTTCTAATGTACATTGAAAAATACCTTCAATTGCATTGTCATATAATGATTTAAATCGTTTCAAACTGTTGATAGCCTCTTGTTTGGCCACCAATTTATCTTTTTTATCGGCATTTATACGATCAGCCAATGCCAATGAAAACAGCACCACTTCTAACGCCGATCCAATCTGCAATGCATTTGTGGTGATAAAGTTAATAGGAATCAATCCAAGTTTACTAAGAGATATCAGTAAAATCCCCATTAAAAACGCACTCCATGCAATAATAAAATAACGCGCAGTCAGAGCTCCTTTAAACCATGTATAAAGCCCCACACCAAAACACCCGATACAAATAGGCAGTGACAATGCCACAACCAAGCGCATAGAGTAAGCGTAAGGTAAAAAGACAGCAACAACCCCTGCAATTGTTGTCGACAAGGCACCCAGCAATAATAAACTGGATAATTTTGGATTATATTTTGGTAACTTCAAAAAGGAGTTGGAGAAAAGACATAGAAATGCCAACGTCAATGCGCTAAAAATCACAAAGCCCACGCCATGAAACCCCGGATTCCCAGGCCAGAACAATTGAAATGCAACACCATCAATGCCAGTTTGAAATAGAATCAAAAAACTCGCATAACACACATAATAAAAATAACTACTTTCTCGCACAGAGAAATAAATGAACAAGTTATAAATAACCATGATAAAAATGATGCCAAAATAAATGCCCTTCAACAACAGAATATTTTGTTCTTGCTCCCAAAAAACTCTCTCTTCCCATAGTGTTAACGGTAACTCTAAGGTCCCTTCGGTCTGAACCCTAACATAGACATCAAGGGGAACAACCTGCTCACTTGGAACCGGGAACAAAAAATTACGATGCTCTATTGGACGAGAATTAAATGCATAAATATCCCCTGTTTGATAGCTTCGAATAACACGTTCATTCTCAACAAAATAAACAGTCACTTGATCTAATAGTGAATAAGACAATGCCAACAACCAAGTTCGACGTCCCTCGCTCGCCCCCAGTAAAGAGAAGTGAAACCAATACGTCGCGCGAGTGTAACCAAAGTTTGGCACCTCCTCCTTAGACGAGTTCCAACGCATCGGTTGCTGGTGATTTCCGATAAAATCATCGAGGGTAAGTGTTTGATGCGGGTCTTCAATATATTGTAAATGACTGCCAATGTTGTATTGCGCGATAGCAGGTATAACTTTCACAGTAGAGCCTTCAGCACCCACTTGTCCCGCTATCACCCAGCCACAGAAAAACCACAAAGCAAATACAATGCTTAGCCTACGAGAACATTTTTTAAAACATTTTAGCGTACTAACCAACATCGTAAGGATTGCTTGCCCCTATCAGCAACGAGAACACAAAGTATTAACGTGAAAACAATATATTTATTGCTCTGTATCTGTAAGACACTTTTAAGACACTACACCTATAAAAATAGTCATTATAAGAATAGTAGCTATAAAACGTTTTACCACCGAAAATAGTAGGCTAGAGGGCAACTTCGGCACGGACATGCCTTTCGTTTACGCACTTCCACCCCCCTTTGACCTATAACCAGTCACTAGGATCTATTTGTCGAAGTAATAGGTTTTTAGTTGTTCCATTGCCGCATTCACCTCCTGTAACGCGGCAACATCTCCTCCCCTATCTGGGTGTAACAACATCGCTTTTCTACGATAAGCCAGCTTAATTTCTGGCATTGTTACCGGGTCCTGCAATTCCAACACCGCAAGCGCACTCACTCGTGTATCACTAGCTACGTATTTCGCCCAAAAACCACTAAGCAACGTCTCAACATCACCCCGCTCCATCTCCGTCAAATTTCCCATATCAAGATAATAGTCTCTTAACGCCTCACTTTGCCCTGCCATAAGCACGGTGACCTGGGGTGCGGTGTGCGAACTGCTAGGAATATACTGAATACTCATTGCACCAACTTTCACATACCCTAAGCCTTCATTAATCCACGATACCTGCAACTGATAGAGAGCATTAAATAATAAAAAATGTGTACGAAACAGCGAGAGTACATCGCCGGAAAACGTCTCTGGAATAAAATCGCAACGTTCCTGCAACAATTTAATTAACTCAAACTCTGAGAGCCCTTGTGGGTGCTGTTGTAGTAAGAATGCAGCAGGGGCAAGTAGTGGATTATGCAAAAAATCAACCTAAATAGTTTAGTTTTCTGGGGTTTATCTAATACCATCACCTTATCGAAGTGATGGTATTAGCAGATTGTAAAATCCCTTCAATTAAAGCGTAGAAGATGTGGAAGCCAATGAGTGCATAAGTTAGACTTATATCATATTCACCTAAAAATTATTTTTTTAAAACCAACGGGAATAACATTACATGCGCCTACTTAAACACCGCTGGTTTAAAAACAGAAACAACACTGACCCTAGCACTGTCTCGCCGGTAAGCGCTCAGGAGCCAGCAACGACAGACTCCATTAATGAAAAACTGAAAGGTTACACTGCTACGCAAGGAAGAGCATCATTTCAAGGTGAATCGCCTTATTCCGTTGAGGAGCTCTATACTCCTCTTTCAGAGACATTAACAGCAGCCAAATCTACCGTTACATCAATAACGAACGAACCAGCGATTTAAGCGCTTTTTGCGACTCACAAGCATCGATCTGTTGCTTAGTTGCAACAAGCTCCAGCGTTCCACTCCCTAACTCTGTTTTGTCTCTCAATCTGAAAATGGCAGGGTATTGAACAGGATCGGATTGAGCCTCACCTGCCGAATCATTGTACTGCGATACAAACTCGTCTATATGCAAATACTCTTGAGAAACTGACAACGACTTTCGAAAGCGTACCCAGGTCTTTCTCTCTCCTAACGCTGAATAGGTTAAATCACATAAACTGCAGGGGTACGTCGCCGGAGACAGTAATTTATGTGCAATGTCCTTCATTAAATTTAGCACCCCACTATCGGCGTTGTACACAAATACCAAGTGACCCGTTGTGTACTTCGATGGCTTTTGACTCTTCCCTTTTAGACCGCTTCCCATCAACTCTCATCCTCAACCACTATCAGTTGTTCAAGTGCTTCTCTAAGCTGCTTGGGGATCGCAACGGAACGATCTGTTTCTCTATCAACAAATACATGCACAAAATGCCCCTCTGCAACTGCGCTATCAGAACCCTCTTTAAAAATGGCCAACCCGTATTCCACTGATGAATTACCCAACCGATTCACACGCAAACCTCCCGTAAGGGTTTCCGGGAAGGCAATAGGCGAGAAGTAATTACAGCCCGAATTCACCACATATCCCACGATGCTTCCACCATGAATATCCAAACCACCCTCTTGAATAAGGTAAGTGTTAGCAACGCTATCAAAGTAGGAATAATACATGACATTATTCACATGTCCGTATAAGTCGTTATCACTCCAACGGGTATTAATTTGCATGTGGTAGCCATAATCAGACCGTTGACTAATTTGCTTTTCTGCTTTCATCGTTTATCTACTTTTATTATTTATCTATTTTCATTATCCCCCGCAAACCTTCAGGTCAATAAGCAGCTTGATAGATCTTAAGCGCATCCTCGTAGGTCATTTCTTTGGGGTTGTTCATAAGTAATCGTTCTTGCAACATGGCGTCTTTCGCTAACATTGGCAACTGTTCTTCTTTCACACCAAACTCACGCAATTGAGTGGGTAAGTTCACCTGCTGAATCAATGCATCCATCATATCAATTAAACCTTTTGAGCCAGATACACTGTCACAAGAGGATTGTAAAACGTCGGCTAATTCATCGTACAACTCCGACGCATTTTCAAAATTAAAACGTAATACATGAGGTAGAACTAATGAATTACTCAAACCATGGGATATATGAAAGTGCCCTCCTAAAGGGTACGCCAATGCATGTACAGCCGCTACTGGCGCATTAGCAAAGGCTTGACCCGCCAACATCGCGCCATACAACATCTCTGAGCGTGCTAACACATTACCGCCATCAAGGGTCGCCGTAACAATGTGCGCAGATAACCGACGCAACGCCTCTTTTGCCAACATATCGGAATAAGGGTTTTTCTTATTTTTACTGGTATAGGCTTCTATTGCATGGACCATTGCATCAATACCGGTGGCGGCCGTTACCGGCGCAGGTAACCCCAACGTTAGATTGGCGTCTAACAGCGCAATATCAGGCAATAAAATAGGAGAAACCACTCCTTGCTTGGTTGTTTCTCCCGTTGTCACGATGGCTACAGGAGTCACTTCTGAACCAGTACCCGCCGTTGTGGATACTTGCACTAGGGGCAGGCGCTTACCTTTGGCATTTCCCACACCATAAACATCCGCTAACGTTTGTTCCGAGTTCACTAACAGAGCCACCAGCTTTGCCACATCCATGGAACTACCACCACCAAAGCCCATTACCCCATCAATAGCGTTATCCTTAGCGAGCACTAATGCTTCTTCAATTTTAGATTCCGGCGGATCGGCGATAACATCAGAGTAGATGCTATAAGGCATCTCCTGAGCATCCAAGCTAGATAAAGCCGTATCAAGCAACCCAAGCTGCACAATACCGGGGTCTGTAACGATCAACAAATGCGAAACACCTAAATCTTGGCATATTTGGCCCAGTCTGACACAGGCACCTGCCTCACAGATAATCTGTTGTGTTGTACTAAACGTAAATTCCATTCCGGCTCTCCATATTGTTATAGCTATATTGCTATCACTATATCGTTATAATTATGCTGTTGTGTCTACATTGTTATACATTACAGCGATGACCTGTTAGTTTTTCATTTTAGCAGGATAGCGCCAATGATCATTTCAGCCAACATTCACGTCAAAAGGGTCATTTTCCGCTATCGTTGAATTTGCTAGAATGTGACCAACGTCGTAGGACGTCTACATTAACAACAGCCAACAACTCATTACAGGAAATACCATGTCTGATTTAAAAAGCCAATTCGAAGCTGCAGTCAACTATGTTCAAACCGTTGAAGGCGACTCTTTTAAGCCGTCAAACGACTTAAAACTTGAGATGTATGGATTATTTAAACAAGGCAGTACTGGCGATGTCCAGGGTAAACGTCCAGGCATGACCAACTTTATCGCTCGTGCAAAGTATGACGCATGGGCAAAGTTAAAAGGCCAAAGCAACGATCAAGCAATGCAAACCTATATCGAAAAGATTGAAGGGTTAAAGAAACACGCATAGTGCATTACAAGCCGTAACAAATAGCAAATAGCGCAGCACTAATCCAACAGCGTCTATCCAAAAAACCGAATTCAATCATAGCATTATTGAATTCGGTTTTTTGGATAGACGCTGCCAATACCTAGAAGTGCATATCCACTTGCAACGCAGCACTGGGTTCTATTTGGCTATGCCGTGGAGCCAGTAACGTATCAGTAAACTCTACACGTTTACTGCCACCGATATTTTTTCCAATCAAAGAAAACGCGAGTTGTTGTGAATAACGCCAAGCAAGGCGTATATCAAAATCAGTCTGCGACTTCACGTTATCCAAATCCATGCCGTCACGATAGTTAACACCGACATCAAATTCGACACCGCCATCAAAAGTATATTCACCACGCAATGCGGCAATATTGTTAACTTCTTGTTCTTCGAAAACGATTACGCCAGCACCGTTTCCAGGTACATCGGAATCAGGCGATGCTGTGAAATTTATATAGCTGTACTGTAAATTAATCGCAAAATTGCGCAATACCTTCCATTCAACAACGGCTTCCATTCCAGAGGAATAACCGTTTGCATCATTCATGTAAGTAAATGCTAGGGCTCCCCCAGGAACAGTACCAAGATCAGGATCGTAATCTATATCAAATGTACGCAAATCTTTATACTCAAAATAAAACCCGCTTACATCTATAAAGACTGTATTGGAAACCTGCGAACGGAAACCCAATTCGTAGGCATATAATGTTTCCGTTTTGAATTTTTCATTACCTAACACAAACCGGTTTAGCCACACAGGGTTATTACTACCAAACTCCAACATCACCCCCTTACCAACACGGTTCGGTGTTCTATTCGCTTTTGACACCGCAGCCCAAGTAGTTAAATCCGATGTAGGAGTCCATATCACACGCAATGTAGGCTGTGTATCAAACCGGGCAAATTCTGTTTCTTCCAATTTAATACCCAACACTACCGCCCAATCATCCGACAAAGAAACTTCATCCTGAACAAATGCCGTGGTTCGATCGTAATCCTTAGAATCATCATCAATCGATACAAAGTAGAGGCCTTTAAAATCATCCATGCTATACCGATAACTCACACCCCAGGTAAGCTGCTGCGCTTTTGTTATGGCTAAACTATGCTGAAAATCCACATCAATGTTTAATACGGTCACTTCAAATAAACTTTCATCTCGGTTCATTTGATCGATAGAAAACTGAACATCGTATTGCTCCCCACCAGGTTTCTTTTGCGTCCAGTGAGCCATCACATGACCACCATAAATATGCTCCTCAAAATCACCCTCCGGTGCATCACTCGCAATTAGCTCGTCAATCAGCGGATTGTAATGTTTATCCAAGTCATACCACTCACTTTGCACAGACATATTGCCGCGTGTGCCCACAACCCAATCCAATCGAGCACCAAGCTGCATCGCTTGATAGGCATCATCCGCATCATGGGCAGTTTCGTCATCAACACTGCTATCACGATCAAGTGTTTGCCCGTACAAACGATAATGTACATCGCCTCCGATAGTACCGCCGGTTCTTAAACGACTGTAAGATTTATCTTCATTACCCATGCCCAATACAACATGCTGCCCCTGAGTATTAGTTGCTGATTTAGTAATAATGCTGATGACACCGTTAACAGCATTAGAGCCCCATAAGCTTGCACCAGGGCCACGAATAACTTCAATTCTCTCAATGTCATCCAAAAGTGGCATGGCGATATCCCAAAACACTGAGCCACCCAATACGCTATAGATACTTCGGCCATCCACTAACACAAGCAATTTATTGGAATATTGACCGTTAAACCCCCTAATGCCGACGCCCCATGTAGAAGCGTTTGTTTTAATGACATCAACCCCTGGGGCCAGAGCCAACACATCGGGAAGCGACACCGAACCTGAACGGCGAATATCGTCGTGAGTAATGACATATACTGCCGCTGCAGATTCCGCCAACGAGGAAGGTCGCTTATTCACGGAAGTGACGGGCAAATCCATCAACTGCTCTAAGTCCATTTGATACAACGCAGCAGAACCCGAAGCTTGAGCAATACTCGTCAAACCAAGAAAACTTCCAAGAATAATTGCTATAACTCGCAACATAGGGTTTAAAACGTAAAGGCGTAAAATTATGCTCACTCCATTAACAACAGCAGATCAACATCGAAAGGTGTCATCATTGTAATGAATTTGCGCACTAAGTCACTGTTTTGCCTTCATTAACAACAGATTCAGAACACAAAAAATACTTTGGGCAGTTTCCAACCAAGTTTTATTCCACAATTTTATCGGGGCGATAAAACACTAGTTCCTTCCGGTGAAATCTGAGAAAATAGCTCACTTAGCGCTCTATTTAACAACATCATTGTTCCCTGTTGTCGCTACACCCGAATAATACGATAGCTGCTGTCATTAATTATCCTCACAACGACGCTCAACTGTCCTTACGAACAGCTTTTTATGAAAATCACTGCACCAAAATTATTTTCCTACCCAAAGTATTGGGCTGAATGCTACGGCACTTCCAGCTTCCTCCCGACTTCCCGACAGGAAATGGATGACCTAGGCTGGGATAGCTGTGACATTATCATTGTCACCGGTGATGCATACGTGGATCACCCCAGTTTTGGTATGGCCGTAATGGGTCGTTTTTTGGAATCACAAGGGTTTCGAGTCGGTATTATTGACCAACCTAACTGGCGAGACACTAGCGACTTTATGGCACTGGGTGAACCCAATTTATTTTTCGGGATTACCGCTGGCAACATGGACTCGATGATTAATCGTTATACGGCAGATTTACGCATGCGCCATGACGATTACTACACTCCTCATGGCGAAGGCGGGAAACGCCCTGATCGTGCTGTTATTGTATACAGTCAACGTTGTCGCGAGGCATACAAAAGCACTCCTATTGTCATTGGGGGCATTGAAGCTAGCCTTCGTCGAATTGCTCAATATGATTATTGGAGTGATCAAGTTCGACGCTCGGTATTAATTGATTCTGGCGCCGACATTTTACTGTATGGCAATGCTGAAAGAGCTATTGCGGAGCTTGCCAACGAGATGTCTATTGGCAAAACGGTTAAGGACCTAACAAACATTCGCGGCACCGCCATTCTCCGTGATACACCTCCGTCAGGCTGGGTTGAAGTAGACTCTACTCGTATTGATTGGCCAGCAAATATCGACCAATTCCCCAACCCTTACGAGATGACCAACAGCAGCGATAGCGCTCAATGTGAAAAAAAGAATAAAGCGGATGATGACAATAGCCCGAAGCCGCTTCGCATCATTCCTATGCCTTTACAAGGTAGAGAGAAATTAGATCCCACTACCACGTATATCCGTTTGCCGTCATTTGAAAAAGTAAGCAAAGATCCTATTTTATATGCTCACGCGTCACGCGTTTTACATTTAGAATCCAACCCTAATAATGCCCGGACATTAATACAGAAACACGGAACAAAAGAGATCTGGGTGAACCCACCACCAATCCCGTTAGAAACGGATGAAATGGATGGTGTCTTTGATTTTGACTATCAACGTCGCCCTCATCCAAAATACAAAAATGCTAAAATACCTGCCTTTGATATGATTCGTTTCTCCATCAATATCATGCGAGGTTGCTTTGGTGGCTGTACATTTTGTTCAATCACCGAGCATGAAGGGCGTGTTATTCAAAGCCGCTCACAAGAGTCTGTATTGCGAGAAGTTGAAGCGATACGCGATAAAACACCAGGGTTTACCGGGACTATTTCAGATTTGGGTGGCCCAACGGCCAATATGTATCACCTTAATTGTAAGGACGATACTATCCAATCTCACTGCCGTAAGCTTTCCTGTGTTTACCCCACGATTTGTGAAAACCTTATTACGGATCATTCCCAAACAACCTCGTTATATCGAAAAGTTCGCAAGGTAGAAGGCATCAACAATGTCGTCGTAGCCTCGGGTTTACGTTATGATTTGGCGGTAAAAGACCCTGAATATGTAAAAGAACTTGTCACTCACCATGTCGGCGGGTATTTAAAGATTGCACCGGAACATACTGAAGACGGGGTGCTATCAAAAATGATGAAACCCGGCATGGGGACATACGATGAATTTAAGCGTATGTTTGATCAGTTTTCTCAAAAAGCCGGAAAAAAACAATACCTTATCCCTTACTTTATCGCCGCTCATCCTGGCTGCGAAGATGAAGATATGGTGAATCTAGCGTTATGGTTAAAGCGCAATGATCTAAAGGTTGACCAAGTACAGACCTTCTATCCGTCCCCCATGTCACTCGCGACCGCGATGTATTATTCAGAACGAGACCCGCTGCATAAACTGACCTATAAAACGAAAAAAATCACCATTCCAAAATCAGCTCCGCAACGCCAACTACACAAAGCGTTGCTACGTTATCACGACCCTGCAAATGCCAATATGGTACGTGATATTTTACTGAGCCTTGGCCGTAAAGAATTGATTGGTAACGGGCCAAATCAACTTGTCGAAGAGGAAACTCATCAAAATAAACGCCATATAAACGCTAACCAAAACAAAGGGCAAAACCAAAGTAACAATCAAAAGAATAACAAGAAAGCAAACAACAAAAGCAAGCCCTTCAGCGGCCATAAAAGCACTCACACAAAAGGCACACCAACCAACCGAACACCTACCAAGCGTCGCCCCTAAGTACTCTTTGTCGACCACCTTTACAAATCGTTACAAAATGCATTCCCGCACTTTTGTAACGATTTGTATCTAAAGCCATTTTTTGCACTGGCACCAACCTTGCCTATACCTTAAAGCCACGGTGGAAAATATCCACTAGCAGTACTATTTAAGATATAGGGGCAGAAAATGAAAAGCAGTATCCTCGGTGGACTTTTATTAATCGCAGCATTGTACCATTCCAACTCACAAGCCTTACCTATCATAGGCGACTCCCTATATTACACTGGCGGCAATGTTACTGTTGAGGTTCTCTCACCCAACGCAGACTACACAAGTACCCTATCACTGTTCCTGGTTGAGCCAACTAGCGCCATCGCCTCTTTTGGCACCAACCACGATGTTGGCTTAACAACAACCTTTGACCCATCCGCATCTAGCTATACCGTAGGCGAAGAATTAATTTTTGGAATTTATGTTCATGATACTGAGTTCACCTATTATATGGGAGACGCATCCCGCAACCCTGATAACATCCTACACGCAGCGGTTGATGATCAAGGTGGAAGCATGTATGTCGTCGGTTTTGAAGATATTTTAAACGGTGGTGACTTTGATTATGACGACCACCGATTTGCATTTAGTGGTGGTGTTAGTAACGTCTCCGTTGTTCCAGAATCATCCACTATTGCTCTGTTTGCACTGGGTATTGTTGGGCTAGGGTTATCTCGACGTCGAGTTCATCTACATGACCATGATCATGGTGCCAATTGACGCTCGACTAAACCACCTAAGGTTACTAACGCCCATTGAAATCTTGCACCCCATGGTTGTGCACAGTTAACTCGAAAACAACGTTGATATTTTTTTCGCGGTGAAAACATTGGCCCAGGTGCAATACTAATATTTTTCGCTAACGCATCTTCATAAAGCGTCAATGTACTTACCGTCGCCGGGCATTCCACCCACAATACAAAACCACCCGCAGGCTCACTTACCTTAGTGCCTTCGGGAAAAGAGGTATAAATCAGCGACCTCACCTTATGTAATTGTTGCCGGTATCTACTCCTCACTTCACGTAAATACCGGTCATAAGATTGATAACGTAAATATTCATACACTGCCCGTTGAGCCAGTGTAGGTGCAGACAAACTATTCACATACTGAAGGTATTCAATTCTCTCTTGGTGCTGCCCTGATATTACCCAACCTACACGCAGGCCCGGTGATAACGTCTTGGAAAAGGAAGAACAATAGATAACATCTGGGCCGAACGATAACAGGGGCAGTGAACGCTGATTGCTTAACCCCAGATCTCCATATATATCATCTTCAATTAATTGCACTTTTGCTTTTTTTGCCAGAGTCACAAGCTGGCGCTTATCGATATCACTCATGCAATGCCCTAGGGGATTGCCATAATTTGGAATCAACACACATGCCTTAACATCCCATTGTTCAAAAGCTAACGACAGGGCCGATAAGCTAATGCCAGAGATAGGGTCAGTGGGAATCTCCAACGCCTGCAAACCAAGGGACTCAATCACATGCAACAAACCATAAAATGTAGGGGACTCTATCGCAACCACATCCCCAGGTTGAGTTACCGCTTTTAACGCCAAAACCAAGGCATTTTGACACCCATTTGTGATAACGACCTCAGCTTGCTGAACCTTACAATGCACGTCTTGCATGCGTAACGCTATTTGCCCTCTCAAGGGCTCGTAACCCGGTGCGAAATCATAATGGTCACTATGATCCTGAGTGTGTGCACAAACCGCTTTTAGGGCTTTGTTCACGCCTTTTACCGCTAAAAAATCAGAATGCGGTACTGCCGCCCCTAACTGCACAACATCAGAAGCCAGCGTTGCCCGGACCAGGTTCATTACCCATTCTGACTGTGTAACAGGGTAAGGCTTTAGTACGGCTTTGTATGTACCGGCGCCCTCCTTTTGGACTGGTGTGTTAAGTCGATGTGTAGGGTATGCAACAAAATGCCCAGAACGCTCTGCAACATCCAACAATCCTTGGTCTTCAACGATTTTTAACGCCTCTACAACGGTCGACACACTCACAGTAAATAGCGCCGCTAATTTACGTACACCTGGCAAACGTTCACCAGGTTTGTAGATACCGCCTTCAATCTCTTCGGTCAGCGTTAATGCGACCGACTCATAACGTTTCATCTAATTGATATCACCCAACAAGTATCGGTACACAAAAGTACAGTTACACGACAAAAATCCAGCACAGTTCCCACAATACAAAACTGTACCGGTCTATTTTTATTATTCTACACCTGTATTGATTATACCCATCACGTTATTTTTATCACCTCCCTAATTACCAAAACCAATGGCCAAGTGATGAAACAACACGATACTGAAGTAGAAAAGACTGAAGCAAGAAAGACAAAAAAGAAAAGAGCAAATACAAACACGCTTTGCTGGATGAATGGAAATCAATGCCCTCCAGAAGATGCTACTTTATCCATATTTGATCATGGGGTTTTATACGGCGATGGCATTTTTGAAGGCATTCGTTTTTACAACCGTAAACCGCTATTGATTAACGATCATATTGAACGTTTATTTGCATCGGCCAACAGTATTGAAATCACGATTCCCTACACTGCAGCTGAACTCATTGGTGCAATGACAGACCTGAGTGAAAAGGCATCATTCTCAGACGGGTATATACGGCTTGTTGTTACACGAGGGATTGGGCCAATCGGGTTAAACCCCATAGGCTGTGGGCCTGCAAATGTTTTCATTATTGCTACTGAACTCACTATGATGCCCGCTCAAGCTGTTCGTGACGGTATCAATACAATCATTGCAACGACAAGAAGAGTCTCATCCAGCGCACTTGACCCACGCATCAAAAGCCTAAATTACCTCAATAACATATTGGCAAAACAGGAAGCTAATAAAGCAAACGTTGATGAGGCGATTTTATTAAACGACCAAAATAATGTTGCTGAAGCCGTTGCTGAAAATATTTTTATCGTTCACAGGGGTAAACTGCTCACTCCGCCATGCGACGAAGGTGCACTGAATGGTATTACCCGAAAAACCATTCTTGCATTAGCGCAAGAGTCGGAAATAGCTTACGACATACAATCCATACCAGAGGCGACATTACTTGCCGCTGATGAGGTCTTTCTTACCGGCACTGGGGCTGAACTAATTCCAGTTCGAAGCATTAACGAAACACTGATTCCACAATGTCCAGGCCCAATATTCACAAAATTACAGCGGTTATATGCCGATTTCATTCAACAACAATCTTGATACGATGTGCAGATGTATGCAAGTGCAGGTGTAGGTGTAGATGGTATTTAATGAATACTAAAGGGTATCGCTGCCACTATAGGAGCATCCTCATTCACCTCAACTTTTATATAATCAACACTTCCCGAAATTGATGATATTGACAATGTATCTGCAATCGAGAGAACAGGCCCAGAGAATTCAGATTTGCCGTGGCGAGATTGATATTTTTTTAGCTTCAACTGCGTTGATGCCGCTACTGATCGAGTCGCCTCTGGTGATAGACGAGAATTATCGGTATCGCGCTTTATGCTAAACAGTCTCATGGTGAATCCCTCTTTACCTTATAATTAACAGTATATGGCGCTAAATATCGCATGATCTACGAGATTAGTTACGAGAGTATTTTGCGCCTTGCTTGGTAAAGAAGTTTGGCAGATAAGAGGAAAGTCTCTAGATGAAAAATACTGATTAGTTTTGTGACATACGACACAAAAAAATATCAGTAAGTTGTATCTAGAGCACATTTATAGACTTCAGGAGCTCTCATTCACCTACGCCGCAGTATGATTTGTCGAAATATGCTCTGTAATAAGACCTGTAAGCCTATCTACTAGCCCAGGTGGGAAGTCATGACCCATACCTGGAATAATTTCCAACATTGCATTAGGAATTGATTTAGCACTGTGCTTTCCACCCTGTAACCGAACCAGTGGATCACTATCGCCATGTATCACTAATGTTGGTGCATTGATGTGTTTTAAACGCCTTGAAAACCCCCCAGTAGATAAAATAGCCATTTGATGCATTGGTCCAGCCATAGGGCGACGTGCACGCGCTATCGCCCTGCGAACATCAAACGCCAATACGTCGTCGTGGACCTTGTATTTAGGACTTTGTAGCTTGCCAAATACCGATACCCCAGCCGCTACGATTGATTTTTCTGATTTATCTTTTGGTGCGTTCAATATCGCTAATAACACATCCCATCGAGGCCCAGGCAAATGTCGCTCGTTAGTAGATGACATAATGGATGTTAAACTTAATACGCGCTGCTGATAATCTGCCGCCGCTAATTGTGCAATCATCCCTCCCATTGAAAAACCTACCCAATGAGCTTGTTTAATTTTCAATACATCCAACAAGGACACCGCATCTAACACCAGTGTATCTAAGTTGTATTCTGCATGAACTTTCATCCCTAAACGGTGACGAATAAAGCTCTGCATAACCGGTGGTGGGGATTTCACATGACTACGCGTCGTTAGTCCTGATTCTCGATTATCAAACCGAACCACCCGATAGCCTTGTTCCACCAATTGCCGACAAAAGTCGTCAGGCCAGTGGATTAATTGTACCGACATACCGCACACCAACAATATCACCGGGTGATCCTGCGCCCCCATATCTTCATAATAAATCGAGATATTGTTCGCGTCTGCGTAACCCGTTCTTACCTCCATGCCTGTCATCCCATCACTCGACTAATTAATTTTTGATAACCCGTAGGTAATATGCGCTGAATCACATCACCAATTTTGGCATCAACACCCACTAGAATACGCGGTGTTTTATTCTCAATACCTTTCAATATTATCGCCGCAGCTTGATCCGGGGTTGTTCTGGCTAATTTTTGATTAAACTCTTTTTTCATCTCGTCATGAGATGTTTGACGGCCCACAACACCGGCCAGCCGACCACTATTAGCGATGTTTGTTTTCACGCCACCAGGATGAACGCAGCTTACACAAACTGTCGATTTCTCAATTTCCAGCTCCATCCGCAAACTTTCACTAAACCCCTTAACAGCAAATTTAGCTGCGTTATAAGCCGATTGATTCGGAATAGCAATGAGCCCAAACAAGCTAGAAACATTAACAACATGCCCCCACTCACTCTTTTTCAAATAGGGCAAAAATGCCTTGCTGCCGTATACCACGCCCCAAAAATTAATGTTCATTAGCCACTGAAAATCTTTATCTGACGTTTCTTCAACGCAACCCGTAAGACTCACACCGGCGTTGTTAATAACAACATTCACCTGACCAAAATGAGAAAAAACACTATCCGCCCATTGGTAAACCGCGGAAGAATCAGCCACATCAAGGGTCTCAACAATAACCGCAGAAGCCCCTAAGGATAAACACTCAGCTTTAACCGCATTCAGTGCATCACCATTAATATCACTTAATGCCAATCGCGCGTTCTGTTTCGATAATGCATAGGCTAATGCTGCGCCAATGCCCGATGACGCTCCTGTTATTGCAATAACCGCTTGTTCGAATTTCTTCATACTGATGTTGTCCCCTGTATATTCGATTCTTTCCACTTATTAATTAACGCCGTATTGTCATTATCCCACGGGTGAAAATCATCTCGGTAATAATCCAGATAGGGTTTAACAATATTTCGAGCTAAACCACCCTTGCCCAAAAAGAACTTTGCAGCACCAACTACATCTCGCATGCTTGGCATTTTTTTCGCCCAACGCAATAAAGACACCTGGTACAAACCAACTTGCCACAAAAACAGCGCAGTTTGAATACCCATCACAATATGTAAACGCCGCCTTCCACCAACACAAGCCTCATACACATCAAAAGCTACCGCTTTATGCTCAATCTCTTCGACCGCATGCCACAATAATAATTCACGGGCAGAGGCCGGCAGCGGATCAAGAACATGTTGATTTTCAAGGATGTACTCCGCCATGATTGCTGTAATATGCTCCATCCCGACAGTCGATGCCAAAAAGTCACGTTTATCCAAACGCCCCTTGTCATGACTAATTTTCTTCTCCAGGTCTTCCTCAATACGATGGACAAACAAACCTAAATCATTCAATACTTTGTTAATTGCCTTATGCTGATAGCTATGATGTCCCTCTTGGCCTATAAACCCCTTTATACTTTCTTGTAGCTCAGGGTCTGTTATTTGATCCCGATAATTACGAACTGAATCTATGAAACCCTTCTCACCTGGAGGAAAGGTCGCAGACAGCGCCGCCATGTAGGTACTAATAATACTGTTGTTATCAAAAAAATACTTTTCTGTGATATCACCAAATGGAAAATCCATTTTGCGTACTTTAATGGCCGGAGCCCCTGAGATTCGCTGCATGGCTGTCATTTTCTACTCCCCTCAACAGATATAGTGTAAGGCACCCTCACCCTCGCCGGGTACCTGCTATCTACTATCCTATGGTCTTAAGGTAGATATAATGTTTAATTGTGTCGAATTTGTGGTTATATGGGGCCATGACTGATAACTTTGAAACAATTGGCGAGGGAGACTTCGCAATTTCTGTCGATTACCTAATTGCTCTGAATGAGTACGCATCCGAATGTGGTATGACGCCACAAGAGGTATTGCGTGACACCTCCATCCCTTTGAATACGCTAATAAAGCCCAGTTGCCGAATCCGACATCACTCCATGGACCAAGCAGTTCGAAACGTTATTAATGGGTTAAATGACCCCCTCCTGCCTATAAAATACGGCAAACGTTTAACCATCTCACGGCACGGCGTACTTGGCTTTGCCGCGCAGAGCAGCCAAACCCTGTTGGAAGCGGCGAGTTTGTTAATCAACTTTATTCAAACACGCTCTGGTGGCGGGGAGCGCTTAAACTTTTCAATTGTAGATGATCAGGCCTGCCTAAGTATGCACGGTAGTGACGAGTCAATATCCTCAGATGTCGCGCTATTTCATGCGCTATCGGTATTTATCAGTATTGAAGCCATCGCTCGCTGGCTAGCAGGAAAAACACAAGGCCACGTCAAGGCTGAAATATTGTTAACCTTTGATGCTCCCTGTGAAATCCCCAGTGATATTTTATCTCCAGGTCTTGTTATTAGATTTAATCAAAAAAGAAACGAATTACGATGCCCAGTCTCTTACCTAGAACAACCTCTGGCATCAGCTAATCCTTCTCTTTTTGATGAGGCAAAAAAAGAGTGTGAAATTGAACTGGTACAACTCAGCTTAAAAACAGACATCACAGCACAAGTACGATCACATTTTAGAAACCATGAGAATAAAACCCCTACCATTGATTTGGTGGCCGATAAAATGAATATATCCACCCGAACATTAAAGCGAAAATTACATGATGCAGGTACCACGTATCAAAAGATAAAGGATTCAGAACGTTTTACACAAGCCATCAATTTGTTAGAGAACACAAAAAAAACCATGGAACAAATAGCGGAAATATTGGGGTACAGCGACGCCAGCAATTTTACCAAAGCCTTCAAAAACTGGGCAAATGTCTCACCTAATGAATATCGATCACGAGTAACACGCTAAAAAAATGACTTCCGTTCCCATCCAAAAAAAAGATCTCAACAATACACAAAAAAAAATCATTAATGCGGCTATCCTTTGCGTAAAACGCTGGGGGGTAGAAAAAGTAAATCTGAACGATATTGCTAAAGAAGCCGGGGTAACACGCCCTACAGTTTACAGTTACTTTAGTAATCGTGATGAAATCATTCAACAAGCATTATTACAATCTGCCTACCTCTTTGGTGTCAAAGCAATAAAACATCTACAAAAATTTGAGACTGCCAGAGAGCGAACAATTGAGGCAATTGTTTATTCTTTAAAAAAACTCCCCCAAGAACCAAGCCTTGCCTTACTTAAAAACACCGACATGGCCGATATCATTAACAACAACGGACTAAGTACACCAGAAGGTCAACAAATCCTTCGCAGCCTCTTCCAAGTAATACTCATTGAAAAGTCATTCGACGATGATGAACTTGATGAAATAGCCGAAGTAACAACCCGGTTTTTGCTTTCGCTATTAACCATCAAAAGCCCTAAGAAGCGGAGTAATAAAGAGTTAAGAAGTTTTATCGAACGTAGGCTACTACCCTCTCTTGGATTATAGCGTCACCCTTCTATAGCAATATTTTCTGAAAGAAAATCGACCAGCAACCTAACCTTCGGGGACAACTGCCTATTATTCGGATACAATGCCCAGACGCCTTCATCAGGCTCACGCATCCCTTCGAGGGCAACCAACAATTGTCCGCTATCAATGTATGATTCAACATAATGATTAGGCAGCTGAACAATACCCGCCCCTTTAAGTGCCGCATCCAACAAATTGTATCCATTATTACACCGTAGAGTACCGGAAACCCGCACCTGTTTCTTTTTACCTGACTGCTGAAATTTCCAGAAATCCAATGATCCCAATAAGCAATTATGCTTTTGCAAGTCTGACAATGATTTCGGCACCCCGTTCTTTTTAGCATATTCGGGAGAGAGACAAACAAATACCGACCTGTTTGATAAACGCTTTGCCATCATCGAAGAGTCTTCTAGCTTTCCATGACGAACGGCTAAATCATAACCACCATCAACTAAGTCAACGACTGCATTGGTAAGGTGAAAATCAACCTCAACAAACTCATACTTAATCATGAAATCATTAACCAATGGCCCTAAAACTTCCTCACCATACGTCACAGGGGCTGTTAACCGAATTTTCCCACGGGGAACATTATCCATACTTACAATGGACTGCTCTGCCTCTGCTAGGCTCTTAAGAATGTTTTTGCAATCTTGAAAATAGGCACACCCTTCCTGCGTTAGCGCCAGTTTTCGCGTCGTTCGGTACAGCAATTTAACACCAAGCCGCTTTTCCAAAGCGCTTACCTGGCGGCTGACCTGAGCAGTGGACACCCCTAAACGTTTTGCGCCTTCAGTAAAGCTATTACATTCTGCAACCGCAACAAATTCACTTACCCCTTCCCATAAACGCATTGTTACCTCCTGGTAATAGACTTTTACAACGTCAATTTTTAATGGAGTCTACAGGACAAACGAAATAAAATGCCAATTAATACGTTTTTGCCATACTTAGGCACAAACGCTCATATCCGCGACCACACTCACGCTTACACGAGAAAATACTATGTCAGCACCAAGCATAAAATCAAAAGCAGCCATTGCATGGGGCCCAGGCCAACCTCTTTCTATTGAAGAAGTTGATGTGATGCCACCTAAAGCAGGTGAAGTCCTTATTCGCGTTATAGCTACCGGCGTATGCCATACTGATGCATTTACCTTGTCTGGAGATGACCCTGAGGGGATTTTCCCGGTCATACTTGGCCACGAAGGTGGTGGTATTGTTGAACAGCTTGGTGAAGGTGTCACTAGCGTTGCTGTGGGTGATCACGTCATTCCGTTATATACACCTGAGTGTGGCGAATGTTCTTACTGTACATCAGGAAAAACCAACCTCTGCCAAAAGATACGAGAAACTCAAGGCAAAGGCCTTATGCCTGACGGCACCACGCGTTTTTACAAAGATGGCAAACCTATTTATCACTATATGGGATGCTCCACCTTTTCGGAATATACCGTATTACCGGAGATATCACTGGCCAAAGTTAATCCAGAAGCCCCCTTAGAAAAAGTGTGCTTGCTAGGCTGTGGCGTAACCACCGGCATAGGTGCGGTAATGAATACCGCCAATGTTGAAGAAGGTGCAACCGTAGCAATATTCGGAATCGGTGGAATTGGACTAGCTGCAATTATTGGCGCGACAATGGCAAAAGCCAGTCGTATCATTGCTATCGATATCAATGAAAGCAAATTTGACCTGGCAAAGAAATTAGGTGCGACAGATTGTATTAATCCAAAACTCTACGACAAACCTATTCAAGACGTAATCATTGAATTAACCGATGGTGGTGTCGATTACTCGTTTGAATGTATAGGTAACGTTAATACCATGCGTTCGGCCTTGGAGTGCTGTCACAAAGGTTGGGGGGAATCTGTCATTGTTGGTGTTGCTGGGGCTGGACAAGAAATATCAACGCGCCCTTTCCAACTAGTCACAGGTCGCGTATGGAAAGGCACAGCCTTTGGCGGCGTCAAAGGTCGCAGCGAACTCCCTGATTACGTGAATCGATATTTGGCCGGTGAATTTGAGCTAGATGACTTTATTACCCATACCATGCCACTTGACCGAATAAATGAAGCGTTTACGTTAATGCATGAAGGAAAAAGTATTCGTACGGTGATAAATTTTGACTGATGTAACCCGTATTGAAGAGCTGAGTGCTAACAGATGCTTTGATGGGTGGAACAAGCAGTTTCGCCATGCTTCAACGTCACTACATTGTAATATGCGTTTTGGTATTTACTTACCACCTCAAGCATCTGACACTAACAAAGTCCCTGTTTTATATTGGTTATCTGGCTTGACCTGTACCGATGAGAATTTTATGCATAAAGCAGGGGCTCAACGAGTCGCCTCAGAGCTTGGCATTGCCATTGTTGCTCCAGATACCAGCCCCAGGGGAGACAACGTGCCAGATGACCTTGATGGCGCCTATGATTTTGGCTTGGGCGCGGGTTTTTATGTAAATGCAACAGAGGCTCCCTGGAACACCCATTATCACATGTACGACTATGTTGTAGATGAGTTACCAGCCTTGATCGAAGCACACTTTCCCGTCAGCAATCAACGAGCCATTAGCGGTCACTCTATGGGAGGCCACGGCGCACTGACTATCGGAATGAGAAACCCTAAGCGATACACGTCAATATCAGCATTTAGCCCCATTTGTAATCCATCACACTGTGACTGGGGTAAAAAAGCGTTCACCGGATACTTGGGTGATAATCAACAAACATGGGAGAACTATGATGCCAGCATGCTTATAGGAACAGCACTATCGCCTCAGTCAACTCAACCAGTACTCCCGACATTAGTTGACCAAGGCCTAGACGATAACTTCCTCAATCAACAATTAAAACCTGAAACCTTGGTGTTAGCAGCAAAAGAGAATAATTACCCTCTGACCTTACAGCAACACGAAGGTTATGATCACAGCTATTTCTTTATTTCGAGTTTTATTGAGCAACATTTACGGTTTCATTGGAGGCACTTGAACCCGTAACACGTTGACCTTACTTAAATTAACCCGGCACACTCAATGTGCAGGGTTAATTCCTTTTTACTTTTCCTGTTATTCGTTCCTTCTAGCTCACGCCTTCCCTCTCTTCTTTTAAAGTTTGTCTGGGTTTGGCCTTTAGAGAGCGGTTTGGGCAATTTGTTATGCCGATGTTGATGCACTATTTTTTGAACGCTGATTAGCCAAACTAGTCGATACTAAATTCGAGTTTGATTAGCTTTTTCCATCGCCAATGCCTATACCGGTAAAATACATTTGCCCAAAGCCATACTAGTGGAGTAGCTAAACCTGCTTCAATATCAATATCATCAATGTATGTGCATTGCTCATTATCTAAAGTTTCGATTTTAATCAAGTGATGCCAGCGTTTGACTAACCCGCCATGCTCTTCTGAGTCTATAATCATTCGATTCTGATCGATATTTGAGATTCGCCAATTGTGTTCCCAACCCGGCAAGATATTGAAAAACCATATCTTGCACTGCGCCTCGGATCCGATAACGAACCTCTCCGGAAGGTTATGCGTTTTAAATGAAAGCAACCCCTCACAAATATAAAGCATCGTTTTTCTAAGCTGAACATTCTCCCATGCTTTTCCTGCAGAGGTATCCAATACTGTTGTTATAACCGCTCGCATAGTTATTCTCCCTAATAAACGTGCTTGGAGAATAAACCCTGGAGTATACCCAAAGGTCAAGTTTACAATCTGACTTTTGCATAACACCTCGAGCATAGGCGCTTGCACCCTATGCCTTGACTTGCTAGCAGCATTTTACGTTTCAATAATTTTGACTTCATTTAGCTCATTGCCAACCGGTGGCTCAAAGAAGTGTTCGGTATGCTCAAACATTGCTGGTGTAACCTCTAAAGAATATGTTTCACCTTGTTCTTCGTTACGCTCAAAAACTCGCTTATGACGCAACTCCACTGAAGAAGTTACATAATGTAATTTAAATTCAACATTTGAATCTTTAGCTTTTTTCCTGATCGTGTCTCTCTGTTCTTTATTTGCGGCAGCGCCATCAAGAACAATGCTGATACCGTTATCGAGTAGTTGTTGACAAACCAGCCATATTTGACCTCGACAGCGCAGATATTTCTCTTTAGCCCACGCCCCAACAACCTGCATAGGCTCCTGTAGTAAGCCTTCTGGTGCGTCAGGAACAAATAGCTTGGCAAGCCATTCATCCTCTGAAAAGCATATTGCATTCTGTTCTTTAGCAAGTTGTTTCGCATAGGTAGTTTTCCCTGCACCTATTGGCCCACATACTAGATGTATCATTCTCTCTCCATTCTGCTACTTATTAATTCTTGTTTAGGTACGGAGACAAAAACTGAAATACTGAATCAGATAAAATATTTTCCGTAACTTTGATACCAGCATCTCGTAACATCTTTATCCCTTTGCCACTATTCCTTGGATCAGAATCTTCAACCGCCACGAATACTTCTTTTATCTTTCTCTCTATTAGAGCATTGGCACACGATGGCGTTCGTCCTTTAAATGAACAAGGCTCTAACGTTACATATGCTACTACATTTTCAAGTGAGCCTGTTATTGATTCCAGAGCGCTTGCTTCGGCGTGACTATTTCCGGGCTCCTTTGTATATCCTGATGCTATAACTTCCCCGTCTTTGACTAAAACACAGCCAACTGGAGGATTAGGCCGGCAATTTGGAAGCGCCTTTTTGGACTCTTCCAAAGCCATCGCCATGAATTCTGAATGAGATTTTCTATTCATAAGGAGTGATAACACCAAGCATAGCGACTGTTAAAACTGGCACGTAATTGCGCAGCAATTTGAGTGTCAGATTTAACAGCCCGTTGTTGCTGCTTCTTGTTATACTTTAGCCTTCAGGGAATGTTGTTAATACAATACAACCTACCTTTGACTGAGGTATATGCGCAGAACCTATAGGATTGTTAATAAAACTACCTTCATTATGGTCATTCTCTCCATCATTAAAAACCCCTGATATGACAAATATTTGCT
>CAJXZM010000058.1 GCA_913063125.1 uncultured Gammaproteobacteria bacterium
TCTTGCAATTTAATGCCTGCGCGATCAATCAGCTTAGGAATTGCATAAGCAGGTGCAATCAACAAACCTTCTTTCTTTCCAACAAAATCAACAGCGGCAGTTTCACAGAAAGTAATGTAAGCCAATACGGGTAAATTGCGCTCTTTTGCCCACTCTTCTGTTGCTAACAATACACAAGAGGCACCATCGGTTAACGGTGTGCTGTTTGCCGCAGTCATTGTACCGTTTTCACGATCAAAGCAAGGCTTCAACGAACTCAACTTCTCAATCGTAGTATCACCACGTAAGTTGTTGTCACGCTCTACACCATTAAATGGTGTAATCATATCTTCAAAGAAGCCTTCATCGTAAGCTTTAGCCATATTAGTATGGCTGTTATAAGCAAGCTGATCTTGATCTGCGCGAGCTATATCCCACTCTTTAGCAGTGATTTCACAATGCTCACCCATAGACAAACCAGTACGAGGCTCACCATTAGCAGGCACAAGAGGCAATAAGTGCTTCGGACGGAAGCGAGACGCAACCTTTAAGCGATCTTGAGTAGTTTTTGCTCGATTCAGATCAAGAAGAATGCTGCGCAAACCTTCACTAATCCCAATAGGTGCATCACTCGTTGTATCAACACCACCAGCAATACCTGAATCTATTTGACCTAATGCAATCTTATTAGCAACCAAAATTGCTGCTTCAAGTCCAGTGCCACAAGCCTGTTGAATGTCATAACAAGGAGTCTCTGGTGCCAAAGTAGTATCTAATACTGTCTCACGCACAAGGTTGAAGTCACGAGAATGCTTCATCACCGCACCAGCAACAACTTCACCAAGCTTTTCACCGCTTAAGTTATAACGCTCAATAAGACCATTAAGCGCTGCGCCCAACATTTGCTGGTTACTCGCATCGGAATACACAGTGTTAGAACGAGCAAATGGAATACGGTTACCGCCAATAATGGCAACTCTTCTTACTGTATCGGCTTTCATGGCATTACTTCCTATCAAATTAGGTGATTACTTTTAGACGAGAACACAATCAGCGCCTAGTCTAATGATTGATACTCAACTTACATTGACCCCACCGCCAAGCACAAAGTTACGCTGGGTCAATTCCAAAATCTGTGCGAGTCCTTTAAGATACCCCCAACCCATTCGGTTAGGATCAAACCTTGGCTATGCTGCACAACAGGCGCAACCATAGCATTAATGGCAGCACGAAGGCCACTCTACTGCGTTATTCGCCGTAGATGCCGTCAATTACCCATCTCGATAAAGGAATTACACTATGGCTGATATTTACCAGTCTTTGCTTTCATCTCCCATTGGCAGACAACTTCTGACAGCAGTAAGCTTACCGGTACCGGTAGAGTTAGACCGTCATTGTCAATCACAGCCTTCTTTTATTACCGGTAATGTTCTTATCGGTGGTGCCGCTAATGGACGCCTGAGCGATGTTATTAGTAAATCTCTAGCCGCTAGCAGCGCTCACGTACAAGTAAGTCAAGAGTCTCCTAGCAAAGATGCTTTTGATAAAGCAGCAGACAAAGCTGAATTAAAATTAACCGTTATCGACCCTAATGCAGAAGCAGCTAAATTCAAAGGTTTAGTATTTGATGCAACAGGTATTGAAAACAGCACACAGCTACGTGCGCTATATGACTTTTTCCACCCCGTCATGAAAAAAATGCAAAGCAGCGGTCGAATCGTTGTACTCGGGCTTCCTCCTGAGACTTGCAAAGAGCCTGCACAACAGATTGCACAGCGAGCACTGGAAGGTTTCGTACGTACTGTTGCTAAAGAAGTTGGAAAAAAAGGTGCCGTTGCTCAATTGGTATACGTCGCTAAAACGGCTGAAAAGCTCGCTGAATCTGCTATTCACTTTTTCTTATCGCCTCGTACTGCATTTGTTGACGGACAGGTTGTTCGTGTTGGCAAAGGTAAATTTGACGCAACTGACTTTAACTGGAACCAACCTCTAAAAGGTAAAGTTGCATTAGTTACCGGTGCATCTCGCGGAATTGGTGAAGCCATTGCTGAAACCTTAGCCCGTGACGGCGCAAAAGTTATTTGCTTGGATATCCCCGCCGCAGAAGCTGACCTTCAACGTGTGGCATCACACATTGATGGTTGCGTTCTTCCTTTGGATATCACTGATCCAGAAGCGCCCAAAACCATCGCTGAATTTTGTAAGAAAGAATTCAATGGCTTGGATGTTATCGTTCATAACGCAGGGGTTACTCGTGATAAAACCCTTGGCGGAATGCCCGATCACTTCTGGGATATGGTTATCGACATCAACCTTTCTTCAGAAGAGAGAATCAACGCCGCATTACTAGACGATGAGATACTTAACGAAGGTGGTCGAATCGTTTGTGTTTCTTCTATGAGTGGTGTTGCAGGTAACTTTGGTCAATCAAACTACGCCACGTCTAAGGCTGGTGTTATTGGCATGGTTAACGCTATGGCTCCAGTTCTTGCTAAGCGAAACATTACCATTAACGCTGTAGCTCCTGGCTTTATCGAAACACAAATGACGGCAGCAATGCCAATGGCTCCTCGTGAAGTCGGTCGTCGCTTGAATTCATTAAAGCAAGGCGGTCAGCCAGTTGACGTTGCAGAAGCCATCGCATTTTTTGCAAGCCCTGCTTCTGCCGGTGCCAATGGTAATACCATTCGTGTATGTGGCCAGAACTTGATCGGTGCTTAAGCATTAATTAAATTCGACGTATAAAAAAGCCTCTGGACATTGTTGTTCAGAGGCTTTTTTATACGTCGAATTTAACGCCAAACCATCATTTCAGACGATAGCATGGACTCTGGGAAGGTGATAAAGTTATAGCTGATTGCGGCTCTTTCTGTACTCAACCGGTGTCTGCCCGACCCAGCGCTTAAACGCGCGATAAAATGTACTCGGCTCAGAAAAGCCTGTTAAATATACAATTTCATCAATAGATTCATCTGTTTTTGCTAACAATCGCTTGGCTAAATTACAGCGATAGTCTGCAAGTAGTTGGTTAAAATTCGTACCCACATCCGTCAGCCGAGTTCTCAAACTACGAGGTTTTATATCTAACCTCTCCGCCACGGTTTCCAAATTAGCATGGCCAGACTCAAGCAACTCACCAATCAAACGATTCACTTGAAAAATAAAATCCTGCTTTTCCAATTTCGCCACATGCTGGCTAGCTAACTGCTCATGTAAATCCAATAACTCAGGTTCAGCATGAAGGGATGGATGTTCTAAAATACTGTCATCAAAATAAATGCGGATTTGTGAGGCATTAAAGTACACAGGACATTTAAATATACGCAGATACTCTTCATCATTCTCATCACCATCATGAGTAAAATGAATCTCTTTAGTGATAAATGTACCTTCAGTAACATAGTTAAAGAATGTGAGCACACCTATAACGACACTTTCTGTAAGGTGATTTATAGCGTTTCGTGGTGTTGGGTCAACAAGGTACGTACCGCGCTCATCCTTTTCCAATGAGGCTTGCACGACATCCGACAATAATCGCTGATAGTTTAGCGACCGGATTAAGCCATCCCCAAACGTAGAACTACTCAAAAACAAATACTCTAATACCTGACCTTTAAATACTGGAATGTGCTCTCCGAGATGCAGGCCAATGCGTGGATCACCGGAAACCTCCTCTATCGTTTTCCAAAACAAGCGCTGAGCAGAATGAGGCGTGCGGAGCTCTTTATCCATCAGCTGTGCCTGATTCATACCAATACGCTGCAACACTTCTTGGGCGTCAATCCCCAAAGAATCCATTGCTTGATAAGCAAGCCGTATTAATACCCCAGAATCCGTAAATTCACCCATGCTTATTACTCGCGCCGTCAAGCTGTGACTAAACTGTAAAGAAATTTCAACAAAACAACACTTTTAATGGTCTCTATTCACTAACCCGTTGTTTTTTCGGCTTCTTATACAAAAAGCTATAATAGTCATTGGTACCCAAGAACACAACTTTACTGAACACCCCTCTCAGCCTTACCTCTAACACCGCATTGACCTTAACGCCTTTTGTTGCTTATTTTCTGACAATTGCAGCGCCAAGGCATTTGCGTATACTGCTAGACATGTTGTCCATCCCAACTCAAGGAACAAGGCCATGTCTACGCTAGAACTCGATACCCCCTCATCCACACTTAGTCTGTATTTGCGTGCAGCCACCGCCAAAAAAAGCGGCAACATTACAGGGGGGGCATTACCACCACTCGCAGTGACACTAAATGGTGTTCAGGCCAAACCGAAAAAACTTGCACTATATCGCAACCTTTGTGGCTTCACCAAAGGGCCATGCATGCCAGCGACTTACCCTCATATCCTCGCATTCCCTTTGCACATGGAACTACTAGTTTCCAAAGAGTTTCCCCTACCATTGCTTGGTTTGGTTCATGTTCGCAATGAATTCACCCAATACCGGTCAATAGGAAATCAAGAGGCCCTCGATATCGAGTGTTATTTAGAAGGACCTACTGACGTAGGTAAGGGAAAAGAATTCGATATCGTAACCAAGGTGAGCATTGCGGGGAACCTTGTCTGGGAAAGCGTTAGCACCAACCTCTACCGTTGCAAAACAGCGGTTGAGGAACAGAAAAAAGCAACTACTAGCACCTTTAATGCTGACGCTGTCCATAACTGGACTGTTGCAGAAAATACAGGTCGACGGTATGCGAGAATATCAGGGGACTCAAACCTCATTCACCTATATGCGTTCACCGCTAAATTATTTGGTTTTAAGCGTGCTATTGCTCACGGCATGTGGTCCAAAGCGTGTGCAGTTGCTGAATTAGACAGTTTTCTTCCAAACGCCCCTTTCAAAGTTAGTGTTGCCTTCAAGTTGCCTGTATTTATGCCTGCACAAGTTCAGTTTCAATATCAGCAAAATGATAATGGCGTTGAATTCCATGTTAAAGATAGCAACGGTGAAAAGCCTCATTTAGCCGGCACTATAACTGTTTTATAAAGAGCGACGTAAGCTAACCGTAACAACAGTGCGATATCTCCCATTTACTTTTGGGACACTCGCGCTGCTGTGCTTGTGTTATCACTAGCTGTGTTATAGTCACTCGCATGACAAACAAGCCTCTGCTCTCTAATAACTCTCTTTTGACTAACATTCTCATTTTTGATTCAGGTATTGGGGGCCTATCCATTGCCGATGAAGTAACCCAGGTAATGCCTCACCATCCCATTGTTTACATTGCTGACAACCGCCTATACCCCTACGGAATACAAACCGATGACGCGCTGCTCACGAGAGCCAAAACACTCTTCCCTGCACTAGAAAGTCATTACCAACCTGCCGTTATCATTATCGCCTGTAATTCTGCCAGCACCCTTATTCTTGATGAGGTTAGAGCGATCACCCGAACGCCAATCATTGGCGTAGTTCCGGCGATTAAACCTGCTGCTGACATCACCCAAACTGGAAAAATAGGACTATTAGCTACAAAGGGAACGATTAGCCGACAATATACATTGGACCTTATTACAGAGTTTGCATCACAACACGAGATTACAAAAATTGGTAGCGACGTGCTTGTATCACAAGCCGAACGCAAATTACATGGTCACACAATTGAAAAAACACTCATTGAGAAAGAGCTAGTACAGATCATTAGCAATGCCACTATAGACACCGTCATACTTGGCTGCACCCATTTTCCACTGATAAAACAAGAGATACAGAATATACTTGGCAATAGAATACACCTTATCGATAGCGGTGAGGCTATCGCTCGGCGAGCCGCCCATATATTATCTGCGTCAAACCAACAGATCCCTGCAACATCGCCCTCTCCCACCCATACATTCATCTTCACAGCAGACAACAACCAAATCGACAAACTTACCCCGGCGCTTCATGCAAGAGGTTTTTTTACTATCAAAATCGGCAATCATTAAACAACCCTTCTCTAACCTATTGCTACCAGCCCACAAATTCTCTTAACAACATTACCAAAACGTGACAAATCTACTAAGCAGCGCTGTATCCCTTTGATATACTAAGAAAACAACCTTCGGAAACTGGCGAACACTACAAACCTATGCCAGGATACGAATAAAGAAAACAGGCACTCTTCAGGAACCTTCAATGGCTGACATACTGGCACTGGTAGTTGATGACTCTCGCATGGCGCGATATGTATTGAGCAAAATGCTAAAAGAACAAGGAATTAATGTCGATACCGTTGAGTCGGCTGAAGAGGCTCTTGGTTATCTATGTAACAACATACCCGACATGGTCTTTATGGATCATACAATGCCGGGAATGGATGGCTTCCAGGCCATCAGAGCCATTAAGAACGACCCTAAAACAGCATCCATACCAATAATGATGTACACATCGAAAGAAGGTGACGTGTACATGAATCAAGCCCGTGCGCTTGGTGCTGTTGACGTACTGCCCAAACAACTTAAACCCATACAGTTGATTCAAGTACTTGAACGCCAGCAATTATTGCCACGCCAAATCTCCAATAAAAAGCAACGCTCAGCACCTCCTAATACTGAGTCCATTCAAACCGAACAAAAAAGTAGTGCCATTGAAGTAACTGAGGCAGAAAAACCCGCCATTCAAAGCGCTACAACATCCAAAACCCAGACCCCTAACGAAGTCTTGCCTATTGTTAACGATACCTCTGCCCCTATTGTTACCGCTAGCGATATAGGGCAAGACCTGGAGCAAGTCACGAAAGATGCAGAGCGCTCGATAGAAAACCAATCATTTACCAACGAAGTGAAGCAGTTGCTTGATGAACACCGAGAAGAGTTAGCGGAACAGTCCAGTGAACATTCTCAAGTATTACTTGAATCTTTAGATCAAAAAATAGATACCGTTTCTGAGTCGCTTGCTGTGTTTATTAAGGAAACCCAAGAAAACGCAGGCTTCTTTAGCAAGTTCTCCGATGGTACAAAAATCACCCTCATCATCATCAACATCATCATTCTCATTGCTCTTGGCGTCACCACCACTCAACAAACCACCGAAATAAAACAATTAAAAAACACCAATCAAACACTCAAAGAATCTATCACCGTTGAAGGTGCAAAATCAGAGTCTGAAAAATCATCACTAGAAGGTGAGTTAACGAATAACCTGTACAAAAAACAACTTCATTTAGATCAATGGGTCGCCAACTTACAGTGGGCACTCAATCGAAAAAATCAGTTCTTGTGGAATGAAAAACCGTTTAATAAAAATATTGCAGGCCTACTAACATCAACCGCCGAAAAGCTTCACACAGCCGGCTTCAAAGGCTCAATCAACTTAACCAGTCATCTCGGAGAATTTTGTTTAATCGCAAATGAAGTCGGCGACCCTGAACTGCCGGTTGAACAACAAACAATGTCAGAATGCACAATCAACGGAAGAACCGAACAGCAAGCTGAAGTTTTAGGGTTAGAAAAAACCGTCCAGTTTGACAACTTCATGGCCAAATTTGAACGCCAATATGATGATGACTTACGCATAACCTTAACCAGCGCAGGCCTAAGCACACCATCTGTACACTACCCAGAAAAAGGTCCTGAATATTCCGCAAAGAAATGGAACGATATGGCTCAGCAAAACCAGCGTGTTGTCATTGAGTTTATGCCCTTGCAACTCGAAGAAGAAGCCAACTAAACCTCAAACCTTTATACGCGTAGCACTAAGATTTTCAATGGAGGATTCCCATCAAAACTTGGGAAATCCTCATAAGGCACAAGCACCTCTTCTATCTCAATATTTCTCCCAAGCTTCTCAGCACAACGCACTAGCTGAGATGCCCAAACATCCTTATCAACCTTTGCAACATTATTACATACCACCATCTGTCCACCAGCCTTCGTTGCCATTAATGCTGGTTTAAATAAGCTTTGATAATCCCTTACTAAATCAACCGTTCCAAACGCACTTTTGGCCCAACGGGGAGGGTCCATAAAAACAATATCGAACTGTTTCTTAGGCAACGATGGATATGACGGCAACGATGCTTTTGCCATTCGGCCATTCTTTAAACGTTTCTGCCGCGCTTTGATAGGAATACCTGCTAACTGCTTTAGAGCGGGGAAACAATCCGATGAAATAAAACGCATTGCGCCCAAATCTAGGCCATTAATTAATGCGTTATTTTCACCTACTGCCAATGCAGACTCTGAAAAATCAATATTCCACACGGCTTTAGCGCCAGCTTTCCCTGCGCAGGTTCCAATACCGCAAGTATATGAAAATAAATTCAATACTGACTTCCCCTTAGCATTATCAAGTATCCACTGTCGCCCCACTCGCATATCCAAAAACAGCAACGGGTCCTGACCAAGGCGCTTCACGTCCACTTGATATGCTACGCCTAATTCAGCCCCCTCTATCGCGTCAGAAACCTCGTAAGTATCATTACTGTCACGCCGTGAGCTTTTTGCACTTCTATCGTGGTACACGACATTTTTTAAATCTGGCAATTTCGCACGATAAAATGCCTCGATATCCAAGAATTGCGATGATGGCACTGAGTGGTGAAAACTTTGAACCAATAGCTGTGGGCCATAACAATCAATTGAGAGCCCCTGAATACCTTCAGCTGCCCCATGAAAAACCCGATAACAATCGCTACCCTCTTGCTTGGCTTGCTGAAATAACGTTTGCCGGTTGCTCCAAGCGTTTTCCAATAGTTCTTTTAACGGTCCACCTTCTAGCAATCCATTTGATACATTCGATACATCGTCACTCAAACCTCATCCCCTATCCATTAACGCAAAAAACCACCCAAAGCTCACGTGCATAAACGCTTAGTGGCTCTATTTTGGATTTTACCGAATATAGGCGTTAAAAGCGAAATTGATCAAGCAAGCAATTTCTTAACAACAGGTAGTAACACATCACTGCCTACAGGTTTCACAATCCACCCCGTAGCTCCCGCAGCCTTTCCTTCTACTTTCTTTTTAGCTGCACTCTCCGTACTGACGATAAGAATGGGTTTACCTTGATACGCTTGTAAAGATCGCAGCTTCGCGGTCAATTGAATACCATCCAAATGCGGCATGTGTAAATCCGTTATGATCATATCGAATACTGACGATGTCGCTAAACTGTACGCCTCCCGACCATCGACAGATAGCGTTAATTCATAACCTTGACCCGACAAGATGCTTTTAAACATATTCCTCATCACCAGCTGGTCATCTACAATCAATATTCGCTTCATCGTTACACCCTAAATCAATTCGTGCTTTAAGGTTAGTTCAATTCACAATATAAAGCCCTCTTATCCTTACGAAAAGAGGGCTTTATATTGACCTATGCATACAGCTAAGTTCTATAAATCAGCTACAACCCACAGCAATAATGCTATTCAATAATTTCCTTCTGCATAACGGCAATAACTCGGCGATTTTTTTGTCGACCATCTGCCGTGTCATTGGAAGACACAGGTTTTTCTTCACCGTAACCAATAGCATTAATACGCTTTACGTCTATAGCAAACTGTTTAACGATTGCTGTTTTAACCGATGTGGCACGACGCTGCGAAAGCAACTTATTATAACTAGCTTTGCCTCTACTATCTGAATGTCCTTCAATATTTACAACCACATCTATATGCTTAGTCAAGAAATCTGCCACTTTTTTCAGTTCAGACATATACTCAGCACGCACAACAGATGAATTGGTTGGAAACTTAATATCAAGCTCAATTGTCTCAACAGCAACTGTTTTGACTTTACATCCGGTACTATTCACCTTCACGCCTTTTGCCGTACCTGGGCATTTATCATTAGCGTCAACAGCGCCGTCACCATCACTATCCAGCGCCCTAACTACTTGTGCAACAACTGCCTCTTTAACTGTTTCTTTAACAACACTTTTTTCTATAGGGGTTGGCTGGCGAACAGGGGTTATCGTACTTGCACGGCCTTTGTTACCAAGAGTATTACCATCTCCAAACGTCCAACTCATACCGATCGTTAAAGCTACATCGGTATCGCTGTCCTCATCTCCGTGAATTCCTCGCAAATCAGCCCGAAGCGATAACAGCTCATTGGCAACAAAACGTATACCGCCACCTAAATTCACCTGATTCTCGGTAAACGACCCGCCATCTAAAGCAAATCTCCCAGTACCGGCGCCTATAGCCGCATAAGGTAACCAACGACCTTCTGACAGAAAATAATACAAACCGTCAATACGTGCCTCACGAACATCGACATGTCCACCACCATTCTCAACATCCGGACTTGTTTGCAAATATGAAATCTCAGCTGCAACATTCTCAGTGAAACCGTACTCCAGCCCTATCGAACCAATTGTACCGTTATCCAGATTACGGTCGTCATCAAACACCATTACACCTGTGCCTAAGTTTAACGTTGCTTCACCTTCACCCGCAAACGCTGTACTACTAGACGCTAGCAATATAGAACATACCAATAATTTCAACTTCATAGCTTTTCCAAAAAATATTATGTTTAATCTGGCTAACAGCCGTTGTCGCGCTAGATTGCTGCCGTGATTTTCACCACACTTATACCGCCTAGCAAATCGAATATCAAATTATAGAACGATCATTTATCAATATTTAACAATTGTTGGCCGTTGCTTAGCAACCCGCCCCAAATGCTCATTAATAAATGTCGACATCATCTTTACAGCCCTTTTCCCTTCTGGCAAATAGGTCGCTAATATAGGGAATACGTGGGGCATTTTTTCCCATTCTTTATACTCCACATACACTCCAGCCTCTATTGCTTTCTCAACAACACGTCGGGCGTCATCTAACAATACCTCTGTAGTGCCAACGTAAACCAGCATCGGTGGAAACCCTCTATAGTCCCCATGAACAGGAGATAGGCACGGATCTTGGGGGTCATTATCCCCGACGTAACGCTTCGATAGAAACCTCAATAAATCACTCGGGATCATCGGGTCCCGATGACGGTTAAACTCTATCGATTCACCGCTACACGACAAATCAGCCCAAGGCGATAGCAAAACAGCGCATGATGGCATCGGCAAACTCTGTTCCCTTATTTTTTGTAACGTTACAAGGGTTAAATTACCACCCGCAGAGTCCCCCCCTATCACAATATTTTCTGCTTTATACCCCTGTTTTAATAACCACCGATAGGCGGTTATTGCATCCTCTAGCGGCGCAGGATACGGGAAATCTGGTAGCTGCCGGTAATCTAGTGCTAATACTTTTAATGAACTTAACGCCGAGAAACGCCATATCAGGGGGCGATGTGAATGCGCTGATCCAAAAAAATACCCACCCCCATGTAAATACAACATCACCCGACCATGGTTGATATGGCTACTAATATCAACCCATTCACCCCGAACACCATCAACATCAACACGCTCAGGATCAACAATGGATGGCACAGGCAAACTTAACGCCGAGGCAATGTCAAAACCACCTTTAGCAACATACATGATAGCTTCAGTTAACCGTGTTCGACTTACCACTGGCTTAACGATAAACCGTAAACCTGCATTAACTACCTTTGCCTGAAAACTGATTCCCATACCTCACCCCTTCAACAACAAACGACCAACTGACAGCAGAACCCACCAGTCTCGTGTAGTATTTATATATTAGTAGATGGGGGAAAAGTCAATAAATACGGTAGAACAATCCAAAACACAGACATATTGAACCTTTATACCTCTTTGGGGAGTTAATTTGGAGAGGAGCTTTGAAGCGTCCATTTTAGTGATGTCAAAAACTAGGCGATGATTTCTGCAAGTAATTTTTTAAGCTCTTCGCTAAACAATAGCAGTTCATCATCAAAACTTTTTACTGAAGACTTGCCTTGCACAATGTGCTTTAACTCGGTTTCTAACCTACCGCTAATACTTGCAAGCTCATCAGCAGCAATATTGGCAGAAATACCTTTAACAGTATGGGCAAAACGCTGTGCATCAACCCATTCTTTATTAGCAATATATTCGCTTAAATGTAAATCCGCAGAGCTGTATTTATCTGCAAACATCATTAACATTTTGTTCAGAAGCGAGACTTTTCCTCCCATCATAGCCAGTGCTTTCTTATAATCTAATCTCGTATAAATAGGTGGTTTTTTCTGAAGGGGCACTGCTTCTATCTTATTTACTCCAACGGTGACTTCGGGGATGATTTCTACGCTGACATATACCTGCTCTTCACTTTGTTCAATGTCACTGATTATCCCGTTGTCATTACTAGCATCGTCACTTTCAACATTGTCACTTTCAGCCAGGCTTTCAGTCGTCACCTCAGTTACCGTCTCTTTCATCAACCACCGCTGCATCGTTTCAATTAACAAACGATGATTAATGGGTTTACTAAGAAAGTCATTCATTCCTACGGATATACAGTTTTCACGATCCTCTGGAGACGCATTGGCCGTCATTGCAATTATCGTTAACTCATCATTAGAAAACTCTTCGCGAATACGTTTAGTCGACTGTAAACCATCCATCAATGGCATTTGTATATCCATAAACACCAAGTCGTATTTTTTTAGTTTTACCTTTTCTACCGCCTCAAGACCGTTAAATGCCACATCAGGAATAACATCAACCTCCTTAAGCATTTCTTTCACAAGTTCTTGGTTAATTTCATTATCTTCAACCAACAGAATACGTGACTCAGGAAATGAAACATCATCCAAAGAATGTAATGCCGCTTCACCTGCCGCCTTTTCTTTTGCATCCAACACCTTAAGATCGATAGTAAAGAAGAATGAACTCCCCATTCCCACACGACTCATTAACCAAATGCCGCCACCCATCATTTCTGTCAGGCTCTTACAAATACTTAACCCTAACCCAGTTCCGCCAAATTTGCGTGTCGTTGAGCTGTCGGCCTGTGTAAACGAGCTAAACAATTTTTTTTGTGCTCCATCAGGAATCCCAATACCTGTGTCAGAACAACACACCTCAACGACAACACGTCCATCAAAACTCTTTTGTATCTTGGCCGTCACTTTAATCGTGCCAGAATCCGTAAACTTGAGCGCGTTACTGATTAAATTAGTAACAATTTGACCTATACGTAACGGGTCTCCTTCCACCGATATAGGTATATCACTATCAATATCAAACAATAGGTCCACACCTTTGCTTTCAACTTGCTGAGAAAACAAATGTTGCATCTGATCCATAAGTTCGAAAAAGTTAAAATGAATCAACTCAATTTGAAGCTTACCCGCCTCAATCTTAGAGTAATCTAAAATATCATTAATAATTTGAAGTAACGCTTTACCTGAAGTGTCAATACGCTGCACAAAGCGATGCTGCCGCTCATCCATTGACTCATTAAGAAGCAATTCAGCAAACCCAATAATCGCATTCATCGGCGTGCGAATTTCATGGCTCATTGTCGCTAAAAATTCACTCTTGGCCTGACTGGCATTTAATGCTGCATCACGAGCCTCAGATGCTTCGCGCGTTCGTTCGTTCACTTTTTGCTCTAAGGCGCTATTAATCGTTGTTAATTCGGTCAATGTTTCATCGAGGCGTTTTTCCGCAGCTTTACGAGACGCAATCTCTTGCTCAAGGCAACGCTTTAGTCTCTGTATCTCGCTTTCTTTATCGACATCACTCATGAATAAGGAAATCCCAATATCGTTAGAAGTACTTTAAAAACAACAACTAACTATTCGATCAACAAATGGACAAATATAATTAATAAAAGTATAGACGGTTTGCACTAAAACACCGAAAGTCCTACATTATGCTTTCAAAACTGATTCAAAAGGAGCTATCGATGAACGGCAACATGATGAACCATCCCTTACTTATTTCAGATTTAATCGAGCACGCGGCAAAATATTACCCCACTAGCGAAATTGTTAGCCAACGCCTAGAAGGTGATATTCATCGATATACCTACAAAGATGCCAACCGACGAAGCAAACAGCTCGCTAATGCCTTAACACATTCAAGTATTAACCAAGGTGACCGAATAGGTACGCTAGCATGGAACGGCTATCGTCATTATGAAATCTATTACGCAGCCTCCGGCATGGGCGCTATTACCCATACCATCAATCCTCGATTATTTCCCGAGCAACTTGTCTATATCATCAACCATGCAGAAGATCGCATGCTATTTGTTGACCTTACGTTTATCCCACTTCTAGAAACAATACAGACCCAAATCCCCAGCGTCGAAACCATTGTTATCATGGCAGATTCTGACCATATGCCCGCTACATCACTAACCGAGGGACCTTGTAGTGTCATCTGCTATGAAACCTTCATAGCAGATGCCTCAGAAACTTATGATTGGCCACAACTAGACGATGAAACAGCGGCCGCCATATGTTATACCTCAGGGACCACAGGTAACCCTAAAGGTGTCGTATATTCTCACCGATCCACCTTACTCCATGCATTTGCCAGCGCGATACCAGAAGCCCTTTCAATATCAAGTCGATCTACACTATTGCCTGTCGTCCCCATGTTTCATGTTTGCGCATGGGGCACCCCATATTCCGCAACACTGTCAGGAGCCAAGCTTGTTTTCCCTGGAGCAGCGCTAGATGGTGAGTCACTAGCAACACTGATCGAAGCAGAGCAACCTACCTTGCTACTGGGCGTTCCAACCATCTGGCTAGGGCTATTACAATACCTTAAAGAACACAGCATCCGACTAAATAGCGTCGAGAATATCGTTATTGGGGGCTCTGCAGCACCGCGTTCCATGATTCAAAGTTTCGATGAAGACCATGACGCATTTGTTATGCATGCATGGGGGATGACCGAAATGAGTCCTATCGGTACTATCGGGGCATATACTCGAGAAATGGGCAACATTAGCAAGGAAGAGCGTTACTCATTACAACAAAAACAAGGCAGGCCCGTATTTGGGGTACAGTTAAAAATCATCAATGATGACGGGGAAATCCAACCCAATGATGGTATCGCCTTTGGTCGTTTGATGGTCAAGGGACCTTGGATTATTGAACGCTATTTTAATGCTGAAAGCACCGCACTAGAAAACGGTTGGTTTGACACCGGGGATGTGGCAACCCTGGATTCACAAGGTTATATGAAAATTGTCGACCGTAACAAAGATGTGATCAAATCCGGTGGCGAATGGATTAGTTCCATTGACTTAGAAAACGCTGCGGTTGGTCACCCAGCGGTTCAAGAAGCCTGCGTCATTGGTATTCAACACCCTAAGTGGGATGAACGCCCCTTGTTACTGGTCATAAAACAACAAGGACAAAGCGTATCAAAAGACGATATAATCGACCATCTTTCAAGCAAGGTCGCGAAATGGTGGCTACCCAACGATGTCGTTTTTGTAGATGAATTACCCCACACTGCAACAGGAAAACTGCTAAAAGTGAATTTACGAGACCAATTCGGCGACCACTACATCAATCTTCAAAACAGCAGCCCATCATGAGCAGTAAAAACAAACGTTACATAAACATTGCAAAAGCCTGTTTGAACGCAATTAATCAATCAGACAAAGAATCCACTGACCTTGCTTATGACAAGGTTTTTCAAGCTATTGATAAAGCCGTTACTGAGCAGTTTGGTCTTATTGGTAGTGATTATCAAAAAGTACGCGAAGCCTTAGAAAGTATCGCCAAGCTATCTGGAGATGATATTGCAAAGGCTCCAGAGATTGCCAAACAAGCGCTCACTCAGCCGCACTAAAGCGCACCAACACCCCCTTTAATGCAACTCAACAACCAAGACTCCGACTGTAATTATGAAAACCACCAAGGTGATTTCAAAGTATTTGGCGCATTACGCCGAAAAACTATCACCTTGGTTGGATAATTTCCCCAGCAATACGACGTTTGAACGCTGTGTTGTTATCCCTGTCTTTGATGAAAATACACATTTTATTGAACGCCTTAATAATCAAGCGACCAACAACACGTTAGTTATTCTGGTTCTAAACTGTGCAAAAACATGCAGCCCTCAGCAACGTCGCAATACCTTAGAGGCCCAAAAGTACCTTCTAAGTCTGGGGCAGATTAGCTGGCAAAGTACTACTGATAAAGTAGCACAGCTGATACGGACACCTCATGCACACTGGTTAGTTTGGAACATAACTGACTGGAATGAGAATAACCCCTTAGATACATTTGTTCATGGCGTTGGCTATGCCCGGAAATTAGGTATGGATTCAGCCTTACTGTTATTTTCTCAGCACCAAATAACAAATCCATTTTTTCTTTCCACCGATGCAGATGCCTTATTGCCCAATAACTACTTTGAACTTCCTCCCTTAGTAAAACAATATACCTCAGAGCAACGTAAAAGCTGTTCTGGCTATATTTTCCCTTTTCAGCACACCAATATTTCCATTGATTCGCCTAATGAAAAACCAAATACAAGCAGTATTGCTGCTACGTTATACGAGATGTCTTTACGCTATTATGTCTTAGGATTGCGCTGGGCGGAATCACCCTGGGGTTTTCATTCCGTAGGTAGCACCCTCGCAATTCATGCATTCCACTATGCGGCAAATAGAGGTTTTCCGAAAAGAGATGCGGGTGAAGATTTTTATTTACTTAACAAAATAGCTAAAACAGGCGTGGTGCTTTCCATAGAAAAACCTGCTATCACACTCAGTGACAGAGCCTCTCACAGAGTTCCGTTTGGAACAGGTCCAGCAGTACAACGTATCCAACAACTGGATAGTATCGAAAATGAATTTACACTATACCACCCGATGTGCTTTGAATGGCTTAAATTGTGGCTAACCGCCATTCCTAGGGTATACAACCAACCCTTAGCAGAATCACTAATCAATGCTTACGTTGATACTGGTCTTGAAGTGGATGCAGAAGTACCTAAAAAAATTCATGACATCCTGTTAACACTACGTATCGAAAAAGCGATCACCCATAGCCGCAAGCAAAGTAAATCCATGGATGAATTCTATCGCCATATGCTCACCTGGTTTGATGCATTCAAAACATTAAAATTCATCCATACCGCAAGAAATAAATACCTACCCTCATTAAGTCTATCAGAATGGATACAAGCGATTGAGTTAACCAACATACCCTTTATAACTCCGTTTGATTTGTCTCAATCAGCTCAATCTCAAGCGGCTAACGGTTTTCAACAAAACGTCAGCTACTTATCACAACATCTAACCGCTCTTGAACAATCAACCCTCCCCTATATCAGCAGCATCTAATCGCAATTTTCCCGGTATTCTGCAGGTGTTTGCCCTGTCCAGCGTTTAAATGCCCGGTAAAAGGCACTTGTCTCTGAAAAACGCAACTTCTCTGCAATATCTTCGATAGGTATATTGAGATTTTCCAACATTCTACAAGCCACTTTGCGTTGTACCTGAGTCAACAACTCAGAATATGTCGTGTCATGTAATTCTAACTTGCGCCTCAACGTTCGTTCATTCATATGAAAATATTCGGCAACCTTGTTAATACTTGGCTTCCCCTGTTGAATATGGGCCAGTAATAAACTTTCCACTTTATCCGCGATGCTACCATCTTGATTCAGTGACAATAACTGCCTATCCGCCTCTTCTTTTAACAAACTAAGAACAGACTCATCTCCATGCAACAGCTTTTCATCCAATAAATCTGCAGCAAAGATCACTTGCGTGCTCTCACAATCGAAACATACCGGCGCACCAAATATTCGTTGATATTCATCCACGTAATCGGGTTCCGGATGCTCAAATCTCACCTCAACGGCATCCATTTTTGCACTGATAACATTTTTTGCCATACGTGCTATTTGTACTAAACCAAATTCGGCACGAACCCTATTACCTAAAGGCGTTGAGCTTGGGTAGTTATAGGTAAGTATTGCATGCTCCCCATCAACATGAATCGATGAAGGCTCTGCGTCGCTAATTAAACTATGGTATTTAAAAAATAGCTGGAAAGCATCAGAAATTGTCGCAGCAGTTATCAACATATGCCCTAACACCCCCAAAGAACTTGGGTTTGTCTGCTCTCCCATATGCAACCCCAAAGCAGGATCATCCAACATTTTTACGGCAATCTCTTGCGCTCGATCATATACAGATATATCTATCCGGTTCTCTGTACTGTCAATGATTTGATGGGTTAACCCTAGCGCATCCAAGAAACGATCCGCATCAATACCTTGCTGCATTAAGGAGCTTAGAAGCGTTCGTATCATAGGCATTGAAATTTCTGAACGTTTCTCGGTATCCATAATTAGCGCTTCGCTACTAAAGGTTCACCATCAAAAGTAATCCCCTTCCAACCGCAATCAATAAACGTACGAATATTTTGATGATCTTGCCCGTCAGGGGTTTGCAACACATCCACCATATAGTAATCACCAAAACAATTCAGTGTTGCTTGCACATCCAAATCATTGGCCTTAGCAAAGGCAAACAGCTTACAGGAACCCTCATTGGTTCCTGACGCGTTAAAAAAACGTCGATCTTCCAAACCGTTATAAAAACCCTTAGGCGAATATTCATAATTTGAGGCAATAACGGCCATTGTTTCTGAAAACGCCACGGGAGCTTGTTTTACCGCAACGATAAACTCTTCTAATGTCATGCTCTATCTTTCTCCGTTCGGGAAAATACCCACTCGTTACCATCTGACATTGCCGGATTATAACGATAACCCTCAACGTCAAATGCTTTAATACCTTCGACATCTTTTATGCGATTCTTAACGATATAATTTACCATAAGCCCACGTGCCCGTTTCGCATAAATACCCACAACTTTATAAACCCCCGCTTTTTCATCCTTAAACACAGGAGTAATAACGGTTGCCATTAATTGTGGCTTCTTTACCGACTTAAAATACTCTGTGGAAGCTAGGTTTAACAGGATAGCCTGTTTGTCTTTCTGATGGCTAAATGCCTCATTTAACGCATCGGTTATACGGCCGCCCCAAAATTCGTACAAATTCTTACCTACATTATTTGCCAACTTAGTCCCCATCTCCAATCGATAGGGTTGGATCAAATCCAGAGGGTTAAGCAAACCATACAATCCAGACAGTATTTTCAGGTGTTTTTGTGCAAAATTGAAATCAGACGCCTTAAACTCATAAGCATCCATACCCGCATATACATCACCCTTAAAAGCCAATATAGCCTGGCGAGCATTATGTGCAGTAAAGGGTAAAGCCCACTCACCGTAACGAGCAACATTTAATCCAGCCAACTTGTCACTCAACCCCATCAAAGTAGCCACTTGTTGCGGTGAGTAATCCTTCAATATGTCGATAAGCTCTTGTGCCTTATCGAGCATCTCGGGCATTGAGTGATTATCAGTCGGCAACGCGGTGTCATAATCCAGTTTTTTGGCAGGGGAAACAACAATCAACATAGGGAACATTCATCTCTTTATTAATCACCAGCAATACTGGTGAGGGGCTTTCACACACATCTCAGGATCTCTCTATGCCCTGAATTCTCGCATAATCTTCGTTTTTTACCAATATAATCAATTGGTAATCGTTAGGTTTTCATGACACCTAGCTAAAAATATCCATTGATATCCACGGTTTTTTTATATAATACTAAGGACACTTGGAGTTTATCTTCCACAATACCAATATAGGGAGCACCATGGCATTAATGACAGCGCTTATCACCGGTGCTTCTAGCGGAATTGGTTATGAAATCAGCCGTATTTTAGCCGATCAAGGCCACGATCTAGTACTTGTTGCCCGCCGAGAGAAAAACCTAATCCATCTAGCTCGTTTTCTTGAAAAGGAACATGATATTGCTGTCACGGTCATCGCCGCTGACTTGGCGAACCCAAAAGCAGCTAATCGCGTCTATCAACAACTTGAGAAAGACAATATCCCTATCGATATCTTGGTGAACAATGCAGGCGCTGGATATTGGGGTCCTTTTACTCAACAACCCACAGAAAATGACGAACATATGATTCAGCTAAATGTACTCGCGTTAACGCAGCTGACCAAACTCATATCTCAAGGCATGGTAAAACGGGGGTTGGGTAAAATTTTAAACATTGCATCCGCCGCAAGCTTTGTTCCTGGTCCGTACATGTCGGTTTATTATGCGTCAAAAGCGTATGTTTTATCGTTTAGCGAGGCTATCCGTTGTGAGCTAAAGGGTACAGGCGTAAGTGTAACCGTGTTCTGCCCTGGACCCGTCTCATCGGAGTTTCATCAACACGCTGGTACGACCAATATATTTTTGATGCGAAAAGCACCTATTATGGGATCAGCCCAAGCGGCCAGGTCTGCGGTGAAAGCCATGCAAAAACGAAAAGCAATCGAAGTACCCGGTCTAATGAATGCGATAATGACGATTCTACCCCGCTTCTTCCCTCGTTCATGGGTTAACTTTGTGACCAAATGGGTTTTAAAACCTTAATCGGTGTTAAATCTTAACTGCTGCTAACACCCTAGCGATATTCGTCCCTAACTAGCGCAACAATACTGGTTACGCCCCTGCGCTTTCGCTTGGTAAAGTGCAGCATCGGCATCTGCAATCAACTGGTCAATCTGCTGCCCCTCTTCCCATTGAGCTATGCCTATCGAGATCGTTACGGGGGATAAAGGCAGGTTATTATGCATCATCGATTCTTCTTCAATCCCCTCTCGTAATCGTTCAGCAATGCGCTTAGCTGCAGCCATCGATGATGATGGAAGAATAACGATAAACTCCTCTCCGCCATATCGACACACCATATCGTTCGGTCTTAATCGGTACTGCATAACAGAAGCCACCTTTTTTAACACCTCATCCCCTGTTTGGTGCCCATAGTTATCATTAAACTTCTTAAAATGGTCAATATCCAACATCATCAAACACAAAGGCGACAAATCACCTAACGCCTTACCTTTCAGGCGCAACAGCAACTCATCTAACCAACGCCGATTATGCAGACCCGTCAATGAGTCACAGGTCGCTGCTTTTTTGTGTTTTTCTTGCCGCTGAATGCTATCGGTAACCGCTCCATTACCCATTCGTACTTTTTTAGACAAAAGATACAACAAGTTTCTCGCCAGACCGTGGGATAAATCAATCATTTCCCACAATGTACTGTTATCCATTGCAAGTACCCTGACACTGTCATTTGCTTGCACAAAAGCAGAAGGGTTCTTGCCATCAAACATCGACATTTCTCCCACACACTCCCCAACGGATAACATTGCAATTGCTTTATCCTCTGGTTTATCCGATGGATTATCTAAATAAATTGAAACGCCGCCATCAAGGATTAAGTAAAAAAATTCATTGCCTTTACTCGGGTCTAACAAAAGATCACCCGCAACAAACGATACAAGACGACAACGCTCTAACAAGGTTTCAAGTGGCGCAATATCAACGTCTCGAAACAACAGCATATCACCAAACCCGATATAACTAAGGTCGCCCTGGCAAGAGCCGCTATCTTGTTCTGCTATGTTAGCAAACACATTCGTAGACATATCCTCACACCCATTCAGCACTAAGCACCAACTTTATCAGCCTAATTTTATTGTCTTACTTTTATTTTACTACTTAAAAGCTCTTGCTTAAATAATACCGCAAACCTCCAGGCTTGCAACTTACACCCCACTTCACAAAATCGTATAACACATTGAAATAAAACAAAAAAGAACCTGTCCAGACATCAACTCCTCAACCTGGACATTTAATAAAATCAATCCGCTACGAACATCACGTACAAACTGTGACTTCAATCCTGCCAGCAAGACCATATTTCAACATTAGACTGTCAAAAAGCGATCCAATTCATCCATTAACGTTTTCAGATTCATTGGTTTACCCACAACACCTTTCATACCCACATCAAAAATTCGCTCTTTATCCTCTGCCATAACACTTGCCGTTAGTGCTAATATGGGCGTGTTTGCATTCGGCCCCGTACCGCTCAGTATAATCGCAGTAGCTTCAAGTCCATCCACCACCGGCATTTCAATATCCATCATTATTAAATCGTAAACACGGTTATTGGCAGCTTCAACGGCAGCCTCACCATCAAAAACAATATCGGCATCCACGCCAAGTTTAGCCAACATCTTTTGTGCAACACGTTGGTTAACAACATTATCCTCTGCAACCAAAACCTTTTTCTTATAATCCCGTGAACCCACATCACTTTGCTTCTTAATTTCAGAAGTAGACGCTTCATTCGCGATATCAAATGGAACAGTGATTGTAAAAGAAGCACCCTTGCCCTCTTCACTTTCAACCTCAATCACTCCATTCATCATATCGATCAGATTTTTACAAATAGTTAACCCTAACCCTGTACCACCGTACTCTCGTCCCGTTGATTCGGATGCTTGCTCATAATCCTCAAAAATCTTTTCGATTTTATCTTTTGGAATACCAATACCGGTATCACTAATTTCAATGATCACGTTATAACGCGATTCATTAATGCAGTCATAGCCAACACCCACACCCACCCGGCCTTGTTTTGTAAACTTAATGGCATTTCCAATCAAATTCATCAACACTTGGCGTATTCTAGTCGGATCACCAAGCAATACCGTTGGTGTGCCATCCTCGATATCCAAATCAATCGTAATTTCACTATTTGCGGCATGAGTACTGTTTAAATCACAAGCATCCCGAATGGCTTCCGGCAAATTAAACGGGACTTTTTCAAATGTGAACTTGCCTGCTTCTATTTTAGACAGGTCCAATATGTCGTTAAGTATGGTTAATAATGAATTTGCTGACCGATTAATCAAACCACCAAGCTCGGACTGCTCCTCATCTAATTGAGTATCCATTAACAATTCAGAACTGGCGAGAATACCGTTCATAGGTGTTCGAATCTCATGGCTCATATTCGCGAGAAAAGAGCTCTTGGCGCTCGATGCGATACCTGCTGAATGCTTTGCCGCAGCTAAGTCTTTACTCATTACATTTAACTTATCGTTTAATGCGATTTTTTGTTCCATTTCCATTTCTAAGGACTTGGTTAATACATCTAAATCTTCTGGGTGCGTCCAGCCTTTCGCGATAATCTGCTCAAACTCATATTCTGCACGGTCTCTATATAAAGTTCCTAGATAATTTTCCAGTGTTTCCAAATAGATAAACATATCGCCTAACCCATTCGCGGTCACCCTGCCATTCTTGTCCCTCACCATCGACGCTTCAGACAACATAAATTTCAGTACATCATCAGTACAGCTAGCCTTAAGTGTTTTTAAATGACTTGTAATTAGTTCTGACCAAATTGACATTGATACGCCCGCTATAACGAATGAATATTATCCACTAACACTATTATGTATAGCGTAAAAATGCTTATTACGCCAAATTGTACTTATTTCAAACAAGCTAGTTATAAGGAGTGTCTAAGGTATACCAACGCTCCTAGGGACCAACACCACAAAGGCGGCGCCATCTTGATAATCTTGATCGACATAAACCTCCCCAAAATGAGCATCAACAAGGCTCTTGCAGATTGACAACCCTAGCCCTGTGCTAATCTCGCCCCCTGTAGGTACAGTGCTTAAACGTGAATAATCCGAGAACAAATATTGCTCCTCACCCTTTGGAATGCCTTTTCCACTATCCTTTACCACTAATTTTGACATGCCGTCAGAGTGGCATAATTCAACAAGAACACGCCCCCCTCGAGGGGAAAACTTCAGCGCATTACTCACTAAATTATCGATAACTTGCGAAAAGCGCTTATCATCAACATAAGCTTCCACATCATTTTCTAGGAATGTCGCTATTTCAATACCCTTGGCTTTAGCGGCAATACCAAAAAAAGTTAGCCTATCTCGAACCAAAGGGGCTAACGGTATTTTCTGACAATTCAACTTCACCTTACCTGTGCTAATCGCCGTCATATCCAACAAACTATTTAACAGTTCAAGAACATCTTCACTAGACTTTACAATCAGGTCAATGAATTCACTTTGGCGCTGAGGTGGCACATCTTTATGCGCCAACCATTTGGCAACAGTCGCAATATTCCCCACCGGACCACGTACATCATGAGCAACCATACCCAATAGCTTTTGTTTCTGGTCGCTTAAGTGTTTAAACTCTTGAAGATGCTCAAGATAATCCAAGTTCCTATTCACCAAGCAAAAAAGCTCTTCAGGTAAAAACGGACGGCGTAAAAAATCGTCAGCACCACTTTTAAGAAAGTGTACTGATGATGTATTATCTTCACTTGAAACACCAATAACGCGAATGTCACGCTCTACAAAATCATTTCTAATATTGGATACTAAACGGTACGCACTTGTTCCTAATACGTTGTAATCAACCACAACAACATAAATATTGATATTCTGCCTTATTGCTTGTGATGCTTCCTCTGGAGAATCAACGCATTGCACCTGTACTTGCTGAGTACTTAAGTTATCTCTATACCAGCGTCGCTCAACATCATCACTATTAACAACCAGCACTTTCAACAACCTGTTACGCCATAACCTCCCTACTGTTCTAATCAAATAATCAATATTATAAGCACCTTGCTTTAGCACATAATCAGAAACACCTTTGTTGAGCAAGGTTAAACGTAATTCTTCATTCAGTTCCGAGGTAAACACAATTCCAGGTACCCCATACCCCAAAACCAGGTCAACAGCTTGGCAACCCGAAGCATCCGGCAAGTTAAGGTCTATGGTTGCTAAAAAAAACTCCCCCTTGTTATTCTTCAGGATATTTTCAGCTTCTTCACGACTGTAAGCAGGCACAGTTTTAATAGCATACATTGACTCGATTTCTGAACATAAAATAGCAGAAAACGATTGTGAATCTTCAAGTACTAATAATTTGTCCATTGCGCTCGAACATACTCCTTGTGAACCTTGTGCAGGCTAGACGCTCACCAAAGAGCATTCACAAAAGTGTAGACCAATATCTTAACGCCATACATCCCCCCCTCTTCACTCTTGCATTCCTTTGCCACATTACCTAAATTATGCGTTCTTCAATAAACACCTTAACTAGAGGTATAGGTAATCAACATGTCTGAATTCATGCCAGGAAAACTTGTCAATCTATCCCGTTTAGTTCACCGGGTTGTCGCTAACAACGCAGGAATGATGACGGGGACCGGTACCAATAGTTATCTAATAGGTAACCAACAGATAGCCATTATCGACCCCGGTCCCGCAAACCCAAAACACATCGATGCCATTATTGAGGCCGCTGAATCTCTACAAGGGAAAATCCAATGGATACTGTGCACCCATACTCACTTGGATCATTCACCAGGAGCTGCCCTGCTTAAAGAGAAAACGGGTGCTGTTATTTGTGGCCAACCAGCCCCTCCAGGAAACAGTCAAGACGCAAATTTCCAACCCGACCAACATTGGCAAGACAGCAGCGAACTAGCATGTGAAGAGTTTTCCATCTCAGCTATCCACACACCAGGACATGCCTCGAACCACTTATGCTTTCTCTTACACGATGAAAACCTGCTATTTACCGGTGACCATATAATGAGCGGCTCCACCGTTGTCATTAGTCCACCTGATGGGAATATGGTGCAGTATTTGGCGTCTCTAGAAAAATTAAAATCGTATCCAATTGATAATTTGGCCCCTGCTCACGGAGGCATACTCGCCAAACCGCTAGAAATTATCGAAGGTACTATAGCCCACCGATTAAAGCGCGAAAAAAAGGTATTAGAGCGTATACCCACACTTACAACCTGTGATATTGAGTCACTTACCACCTCTGTTTACGATGATGTACCTGTATTTTTACATCCGATAGCAAAAATGTCCCTCATGGCACACCTAGCAAAATTAGAAGAAGAAAACCGTATAAGTAGGAAGGAGAGCCTCTGGTCACTAGAGAACACGTAATACCATCAGCATCACTTAGCTTTGCTAGGTGGTTTGGAAGGTTTATTTCTAGATTTACTGGATGATTTTTTGGGCTTCGGCCCATTTTCTCCAGAGCTTTTTTTAACCTTAGCCTTTAGCTTGAATTTAGATTTCTCTTTCCAACCAATAGCTTTTTTAAACCGTTTTTCTAAATCCTTTTCCTTTTGCTCCTTACGAGCATTTTCTACACGCTTTTTAGCTGCTTCAAAATCCACAACATCATCTAATTTCGTCATCAATGCAATACCTCAAGCGACAAATTGGTGCGCATATACATCCCAGCCATACACCGTATACCAAAAATGACTCACAAGTCCCGAAAACCAGCTTATTTCCAGTGTAATGTGAAGTTCTATGCATTTTAGGGTAACATCCCCCGCGCAATGTTCAAACTAGTAGTATGACGGGTGGAAAGGATGTCTGATAAAAATCAAAGAACAACCATTAATCGTGTAAAAACGGGGGCATTCGAACGCCGTTTTAGTATGGCTAAGATGGGTATCGTCGCCGGATCTCGCCTAGCGGCTCAGTCTGCCGGTAATATGTTTACCGCTAAAGAAGAGCGTGCTCAACGTCAAAAAGACATCCTCTCCAAGCAAGCCCATTACCTCGCTGATGAAATCGGTAAACTTAAAGGCAGCATCGTTAAAATTGGTCAAATGATGGCGCTCTATGGCGAACATTTCCTGCCCATTGAGGTTACTGAAGCCTTACATACACTCGAAGATGATACAGCAGCACTTGATTGGACATCGATTTACGAGGCCTTGGAAGATGAGCTTGGCAGTGACAGGCTAGCCAAACTAGAAATTGATGAAGAGCCTATTGGAGCGGCATCCTTAGGCCAAGTACACCGAGCCACGATCAAAGAAACCGGCGAACAAATCTGCTTAAAAGTGCAATATCCAGGTGTAGCTGAAGCGGTAGACAGTGACCTTAACGCTGTAAAAACCCTACTTCGCTTAGTTAAAGTTGTTCCGATAACAGAAGAATTTGAAGGCTGGTTTGAAGAAATAAAAGAAATGATGTATCGCGAAGTGGATTACATTCACGAAGCGGAAAAAACGCGACTATTTCGTGAACGTCTAACCAATGACACTCGCTATATCGTCCCGAAAATCTACCCCGACTTCTGTACACCAAAGGTAATTGCGACATCCTACGAGCCTGGTGTAGGTATTGACTCAACAGAGACTAAAGCCCTTTCACAAGAAAGAAGAAATCACTTATGTGAAGCGTCATTAGATCTATGTTGGCGAGAGGTTTTCCAATGGGGGGAAATGCAAACAGACCCTAACTTTGGAAACTATTTTGTCCGTTTAGGCGACGGTAGCAATACAAATGATCGAATTGTCTTACTAGATTTCGGAGCCGTACGCGAATTCTCTGCAAAAACCATAGAGCCTGGCAAAAAAATCGTACAAGCCTCATTCCTTCACGATACCGACTTGTTATTTGAGGCCATAGACGAGCTGGATTTTTTTGGCGGAAGCCCCCCTGAAAGCATAAAAGAAAACCTATCTAAGCTATGTTTTATGGCGATGGAACCTTTTGCTGACAGTAATAAATTCCCCCCACCCGCCTATCTTCTTAATGATAATGATGAGTATATCTGGGGCGGAAGCGACCTTGCTGCTCGACTCAGTCTGCAAGCAGGCCTATCCGCTACAAGCCGTCACTTCGCCGTTCCACCAAGAGAGCTAATGTTCTTAGCACGCAAAATCATGGGGGCTTACACTTTTATGTCCGTTCTAAGTGCGGAGCTAAAAGGTTATGACATACTGATACCTTATATTGAAAAAGACACAGTAAGTGCCTAAAGGTCATATAAGATCGATTAGAGTATCGTCAACTTATTTAATGAATCATTAAAAATAATTCGCATGGACGCGAAAAACATCACAACCCTCCTTATTAAACCCGTCATTTAGCCAGATCGTTCCTATACTTATCCTAAATAATACGATTCCCTTAGGAACTCTGGGTCATGGATATTAGCCACATAAAAGAACTTGAATTCATTCGCCACCTCAACGAGCAACAGATAATTCTTCTTTACAATACCAGCGAAACACTCAAGTTTGATGCTGGCGATAAAGTGATAAACGCCGGCGACCAAGACCCCTATGAATACTACCTCCTAGCAGGCGAGCTAGTTTTAAAGGAGCCAGGGGACACACTTAATGCAATTAAGAGCATCCATGCCAATAGTCATGATGGATTAAAATGCATAACCCGATCAAAACCTCGGGCTTATGATGTATATGCTCAAACTAACGCTGCATTGTTGCGTGTTGAACTTGAACATTTAAAATCCTTATTAAAAGATGCTCCAGGCGATAGTTATGAGGTTAGAAAAGTACTAAGAGAAGACCAACCGGAAGAGAAACAGTTGTTCTTTGATATATACAGTGACTTAAGAAATAACAAGCTCAGCTTACCCAGCCTACCCGACGTTGCACTTAAAATCCGTCAGCTAATTGCTGACGGTACTAACAATGCTAAAACCATTGCCCAGGCCGTTAACAGTGATGCTGCCATAGCCACTAAATTAATCAAGGCAGCCAATAGCCCATTATTTAGAGGTACCAAAGAATTTGAATCCACAGCTCAAGCCATCGTGCGGCTGGGAATGACAACAACACAACAGCTTGTTACCAGCTTCACTCTCAGAGAAGTGTTTAAGGCTAAGAACCCTACCATTAAAAAACGTATGGACACCTTATGGACTAACGGCATCGAAATCGCCGCTATCTCAAGTGTTCTCGCTAAACATATCCCAGGCCTAAACCCTGAACAAGGGCTACTTGCAGGCCTACTGCATGAGATTGGAACAGTTCCTGTTCTTATGTATGCAGAGCAATACGAGGAGATCGCCAATGATCCCGTACAACTGGAACATGCTATATTGGGGTTAAGCGCAGAGATTGGGGGCGTTATTTTAAAACGCTGGAGCTTTAGTGATGAAATTATCACCGTTACGCAATATGCTCGACAATGGGACCGAGAACACGAAGGCCCGCCTGATTATTGTGACCTTGTCATTGTTGCACAGCTACACGCCGCAATGGGAAAGCAATCGATTGAAGATGACAAGATGCCCTCTCTAGAACAATGTCCAGCGTTTCATAAACTCTCTAATCACGGGAAATTAACGCCGGAAAAGAGCTTAACGATACTCGCTGAGGCAAAAGAGCAAATAGAAGAAACTAAACTGCTGCTTGGAGCATAATTGCCGCTAAAATCCAGATTAATAGAGAAACAAAATATAATGCATAAAAAAGGCGCTCGGTTTAAATGATAAATCGAGCGCCTTTTTTATGCATTATATACGGGTAATGAGTATCGATATTTATTTAACGATTTATTTAACGATAGGCACCCAAAATTCTCCCGAGCGAACAGTACGCTTTTCATTACTATTTTGGCTACCATTCCTATACCCAACAAATTCAAAGGTTCCACCGATCATTTTTCCATCATCATACTTAATGACAATCCGCCCAGGTAACGTCGATGTTGTTTGGTAAGACGCCACTCCAGGTTTTGAAATAACACCTTTAAAATATTTCAACGGATACGCTCCTAGCCCGTCATAAATATCAATTACCATCGTAAGCTCATAGTCTCCACCTTCGGCTCGAATCTTTAGATCCCCAAATTTTATGGAATCAAACTTTCCCCATACCCTTGGTGCAGTATCATAGTATCCATGCATTATCCAATCGTGCTTAAAGGAGAAAACTGCGCCGTCACTACGTAGTGGCCCCGTCAAAAAATCAGGTTTTGCAACAGCCGCTGCCACTATCTTGGCTGCCTTCTTAGGTTTAGAGCCACCGCGACGTTTGCCTTTACGCGCAAATCTTGTTTCTTCTTTAGCTTCTTTTTCAACCCTAGGAACACTCACCGTTACGGGCGCTGGCTTTACTGCTGGTGTAGCTACTGGCACGGTTACTGGTACCAAACGTGCACCATCCAGCATTGGTGTAGGAACCAATATCGGTGTAGTTGGCGCTGGAGCTGCAAGTGCTGGAACTACTGGTGTCAGACTTATAATCGCTGGAGTCGCTACAGCCGATGTAACAACAACTTTTTTAACAGCTGCTGCCTTCGAACTTTCTTTTTTCTCGACCTTAGCTTTTTTAACGTTAACTTTGGGTTTTGGTTTAACTTTGGGTTTTGGTTTAACAATAGGTTTCGGTTTTACCTTTTTAGCTGCTTTCTTAACGCTCAACCGCCCTTTCTTGTAGGTACAGGGAGATAACTTTCCAGAGCGTTTACATACACCTTCGCCATTAGCAGTATTATTTAGCGCAGGCCCGGTAAATTGGTCGCCATTTTTAAACAAAAACACCACGTCACCAATAAGGTAATCCTCATTCCACTGCCCTGTCATTTTACTACCATTGGACTTGATTAAACTTCCTTTACCTTGTTTCTTATCGGCCTTCCATTCACCTTGATAATCACCCTTTTCCTGACTTTTGAAAACACCCATCCCCTCGCGTTTCCCCTTTAAAAAACCACCCGTATATTCATCCTTGTTGGCCCAGGTAAAATGACCTGTTCCCGATGGTTTACCGCCAATCCACTCCCCCTCATAGCGATCACCATTCTTCCAGGTTTTCACCCCCTTACCATGAGTTCTATTTCCTGACCAATCACCCGTATAGTTATCTCCATTCGCCCACGTTTGCTCGCCTTTCCCATCACGACGACCATCTCGCCATTCACCGCTATACACTTTGCCATTTCCATAGGTGTATGTCCCCTGGCCATGAAAACGGTTAAAGGTATTACGCTCCCCTTCATAGACACCAGCAGCATTCAGCGATGTACTTATTTGAAAGGTTAATGAAAAAATAACAATCAACCACAAAAATGGAACATTACGATAGGTCATAGAAAGCATCAGAGAGGTAAGTTAAATTAACAGTATTGAAATGCCTAGCCGCAGCAAACAAATACGAATTTGTTTAGCTAGTATAGTAGCTACAATCACGTAGGTTAAGTGTAATCACAGAATAGGGCCAGATTAACCCTAATTAGCTTGAAACCCTTATGTTAGCCATTTATTGGACACAGTATGTCTACTTTTTACTCAAAAAACTAGCAAAGCTTAGTGTTTAGGGCCAACTTGACTAGATTGGCACCGGCTTTTGACAACTTTTACGCTATATCACGCCCTTTCATGCGCCAAGAAAACAACACCAAGGGAATAAATAGGACAGCTGATACTATATAGGGCGAGGTGGGATAAATTTGGTACAAAGCCCCCCCTAGAATTGGCCCAACAATAAAACCTAATGCCGGGCAAGCACTGATCAACCCAGCAACCGCCCCCTGCTCTCCGGGCTCCACTGCCAGTGTAGCCGCGGCGGAGAACCCTGGAGCAGACATGCCTATTCCCGTCCCCACCAACGCCATAGCAAGGACAAATTCCAACAAGTCTCTACCCAACGTTAGCCCTACAAAACCGAGCAACATAAAAGGTAAGCCCGTTCTCATCAAACGAAACGGGGCCCACCCTAATCGCTGCACAACGATTAATTGCATGGCCAACGCAGCAATGGCAGACCCCATCATAGCAATTCCCACTTGTTGGGCCGTTACCTCGGCAGTCAAATTCAGTTTATCTTGAAAATAATACCCCAATGTTTGCTGCACAACAGAAAAACCGGTAAACATGGCAATGCCAACAACCATAAATGGCAAGATTCGCTTATCGGTATACCTCAGTTTTTTCTTCGCTACAGCCGTTGTTTTTGCTATTGGCAAGCCTGGCAAGTACACCATCACCAATATTGCTGCCAGAAACGTCATTACCGCTGCCATATAGATAGGAGCTAACAAACTAATAATCGAAAAATACGCAATCGCAGGCCCCAATATGGTTCCAAAACTATGAGCTGCACCGATTCGCCCAATACCAATCGTACGATTACTCACATCGGTAATATCACTGACATAAGCTGTTGCAGCAGGAGATGTAGCAGACATAATCAGCGATTGGGTCATCCGTGCAAAGATAAGGGCTGCAAATAACCACCATCCCGTCACCCACCCATTTAAGCCCGCATAAAACATGGATGCAAAGAACACCGTACCCAGGGTGTAACCAATAAGGCCAATAATCATTACTGGTTTGCGCCCCATTACATCGCTACGACGTCCCCACATTGGACTGAATAAAGAAAATATCACTGAAGAGCACGTAATTATGAACCCAATTTGCATTTCATTGAGCCCAACTTCTCTCCCAAGCGGCCCCAATATCGCAAATACCACGGTTTGCCCCATCGCAACAGCAATGATTGCAATAAAGATAATACGACTAGCATGCTTGCGTTGGGTATCATCAAGGTTCATATTGACTCCAATTCCAGGACTTCTATAAATACATCAAAGTAAATAGAAGGTATACCATTATATATTTTCCTCCCAGGCTTGCAGTTTCCCCTCAGTCAGTAAAAACTAGCGCTAACTGACGTCAACAATAAGAATCAGAAACCTCTTTTATAAGGACAGCTTCATGACAGCCACCGTTGAGACTCACTTAGGTGCTTTACAAGGAATTCAGCGAACCAACCATATAGAATTCCGCGGCATCCCTTTCGCCAAGCCTCCTATTGACGAGCTGCGCTTTCAAGCCCCTCAGCCCCTTTCGCCCTGGGAAGGTGTTAAACGAGCCGATCGTTTTGGGGATGCATCAATACAAGAAAACATCTCATTATTTGGGGTGGGAAATATTTCAGAAGATTGCTTATACCTTAACGTATGGACACCGTCTCTAAATACGAATGAAAGTATCGGCAACGAAACCAAACGCCCTGTTATGGTATGGATACATGGGGGCGGTTATATATCGGGGTCTGGATCCCAACTGATCTATCGTGGAAGAGAGCTCTGTGAGAATGGCGATATGGTGGTGGTTACCATCAATTATCGTTTAGGTGTGTTGGGCTTTTTAGACTTAACACAATATTTTTCCTCCGACTTACCCGTCAGCGCCAACAATGGCTTATTGGATCAAATAGCGGCTTTGCAATGGGTTAAAGACAATATTCTCGCATTTGGAGGCGACCCAAACCAAGTAACTGTATTTGGAGAGTCTGCAGGCGGAATGAGTATCGCGGCATTAATGGCAAGCCCCTTTTCTAAAGGTCTATTTAATCGAGCAATCATTCAAAGTGGCTCGGGCGATCACGTATTAACAAAAGAAGAAGCGACCCAGGTTACTGATTGTTTTTTACAAGAAACAGGAGTTTCATCTGATGACCCTGATGCTTTGTTTACACTCAGTACGAAGCAAATCATCAAAGCGCAAAAAAAATGTTCCTCTCTATCATTTAACCGAGGTACCCAGCAGCAGCAAGTGCCACAGTTTGGCATGACGTTAGTTCCTGTTATCGATGGCAATATTTTGCCCACCACCCCCATTCGAGCGATCGAAAATGGCGCTGCGGCTGATATTGCTTTAATGGCAGGGGCAACAAGGGATGAGTGGAATTTATTTCTTCACACTCCTGGACCCGAGGGTGATTCGCTCGCAAAAACCCACTACAAGCATTTAGACAAAAGCGAGTTGATAAAAATATGTGAGCGAGACTTACCGGGCCTCGGTGAGAAGAGCGCTAATCTCTATGAATCTATCATTCTGTCCCGCTCTGAGTCAGGCTCTGAGCCGAACGATAACTCAAACTCTGCCCTGCCAGCAGGAGCAGCTCTGGATATGTACAGCGCCTTTGAAAGCGACCGCATGTTTAGGATTCCAACGCTACGACTTGCTGAAGCACAAAGCCACCACAGAGATGATGTTTACATGTTTGAATTCGAATGGGACAAAGGGATATTTGGTGCATGTCATGCTGTCGACATCC
>CAJXZM010000059.1 GCA_913063125.1 uncultured Gammaproteobacteria bacterium
ACGTTTATGGGCAGCATCTCGGCCTGTCAACATCTTCCCTGACAACAGTAACGTCTCACCGGGCTTCCAGTCTAAAATATCTTCTGGCGTTAACGTATCTAGGTTAACTCTACGGGATGAATCACCACCAGCCATCGCAATTTCCGGCCAGTCTTCTAATTTCGGAACTTCCAATTCAGCAGGACCACTTCCATCTAACGTGAAATGCACATGACGAGTAGCCGCACAGTTAGGAATCATTGCTACCGGTAATGACGCTGCATGCGTCGGATAATCTTTGATCTTAATATCCAAAACCGTTGTTAAACCACCCAGCCCTTGAGCGCCAATCCCCAGACCATTAACTTTTTCGAACAGTTCTAAACGCAGCTCTTCAACACGATTAGACGCTCCTTTCTCGATGAGATCCTGAATATTGACAGGGTCCATAAGCGATTCTTTTGCCAATAACATCGCTTTTTCTGCGGTTCCACCAATACCGATACCTAACATTCCCGGTGGGCACCAACCAGCCCCCATTGTCGGTACTGTTTTTAATACCCAATCAACAATGCTATCGCTAGGGTTTAGCATTGCAAGTTTACTCTTATTCTCTGAACCACCACCCTTAGCTGCGAGTGTAATTTCCACAGTATCACCGGGAACAACTTCGAAATGGATGGTAGCGGGAGTGTTATCTTTAGTATTTCTTCGCGCACCAGCGGGATCTTCAAGAATAGATGCTCGCAATATATTATCTGGATTATTGTACGCTTGACGTACACCTTCATTTACAAGATCGGCAACACTTTTATCAGTATCCCATTGGATATTCATTCCAATCTTCAGGAATACGGTAACAATACCCGTGTCCTGGCACAGTGGTCTCTTACCTTCTGCACACATGCGAGAGTTGATAAGAATTTGAGCCATAGCATCTTTTGCAGCTTCAGACTCTTCCCGCTCATAGGCCGCCGTAATAGCTTCAATGAAGTCTTTCGGGTGGTAATAGGAGATATATTGCAACCCATCTGCAACACTTTGTATAAAATCTTGTTCGCGAATAACAGCCATTGAAGCCTCTCTCTGTTCTAGGAATCTGATTCCGAATATCTATTTCTTTCGTCTCTGATGATTGTACACCAGAGGGCTGAGGCAGGATAGAGAGAGGATATGGAGCTAGAAACAAAGATAATAACTTAAATGCTATTATTACGCTTTGAGATACACGTTAATTAAGACCTAACTCATGGAACTAATTGTCAATGAATACACTTTATATTACCGGCGCCGGTGTAAGTGCGGAAAGCGGGATCCCTACATTTCGAGGTGAAGATGGTTTCTGGACAATAGGCAGTAATAATTACACCCCTCAAGAAATGGCAACTCGAAGCATGTATCAAAACAACCCTGTTGAGTTCCTTTCCTGGTACTACCATCGCTTCGCAACGTATCGCAATCATGGCCCTAACGATGTGCATTTCTGGCTAGCAGACAAAAACCTAATCACCCAAAATATTGATGGACTAGATGGGAAAGCAGGCAATTCAAATTACATTGCGATCCATGGCCGACTCGATCAAATGGTACTCTTCCATAATCAAGAACAGGAAACAAACTTAGGTAAAGAACAGGACGTACAGCCCATAACCGCACCATGGGACAACATTGATGAAAGCAACACTGTTTCCTCCTTACTTCAATTATTTAACATCAATGCAGAATCGCTATCCCCTGAACTATATCAATCTTACAAACCTTATGTGTTGCTATTCGATGAATACTACACAGAGCTTTATCGCATTTCAGAAGCGCGGCAAAGGATGCTCGACGCTGATCGCATCATTTTTATGGGTACCTCCTTTAGCGTAAACATCACTCAGATGGCATTAGATATTGCGATTAGTCAAAACAAACCCATTGAAGTGGTCGACCCTAACCCAATTAACATCCCTCACTTGCTCGTAAAATACCACAAAATGAAAGCATCAGCCTATATTCAGCTCCATTAGTATATGGGCAGTCAACGACACCATTGGCTTGCCAACCTATTGCAGCGGTGGAACAAGACTTAAACTAGATACTGGATTTGCACTACTTACTTGATACCACTAACATCAAGTAAGCCCTTTGCATTCGATACACCGCGCCAATAGCTCTCTTCCCTCTATTCACCCGCCAAAAAATCCAGCAACAATCGACTTACCACTAATGGTTTTTCAAGCTGAACAAAATGACCAGCGTCTTCAATCGAGTGTACTTTTACCCCCGCCTCAAAATCACTATCCACAACCGCTGCATCAAACATATTACGATCTATACACCCATCGTTTACTCCATGGATTATCTGCACCGGCATTTTCAGATTATGATTTAGTAATCGCTGTGTTTGTTTCCAGTTCGGGTCTCTAATAGCCATCAAACAACGATAATACTCAAGCGCGGCACCCTTAACTCCAGATTGAGATAACGTACTGATGACCCCCTCTATTATTTGCTCATCAACGCTCCAATTGGGGGACCATTTACGCCAAAGAAAACGTATCAGCTGCCAATCATTCGCTTTCACAGCCCAATCAGCCACTTTTCCTAACTGAAAAAAGCCGATATACCATGAAGAAACCAGCTGTAACGGTACTTTTGCCAAGGCCTGTTGAAATCGTCCTAGCGGCGGTATTGCAATGCTTGTCAGCGACATCATTCGGTTCGGTGCCAAACCTGCCATAACCCATGCGGTTAATGCCCCCCAATCATGCCCCACAACATGTGCCTTTGGGATAGATAACTCATCCATCCAATCAACGATGTCTTGAGCAATTTGATGCAGAAAATACTGTTGATTTGGTTGAACACTACTTGATTCATACCCTCTCATTACCGGTACCACAACGTGATATCCAGCATCAACAAGTAACGGAATTTGATATTGAAACGTTTCAATGTTATCCGGAAACCCATGCAGACAAATAACAACATTATTTGTCAATGCCCCCTTACCTACGTCATCATTACGCAAGCAGGAAAATCGATAGCCAGTAAACGTCCCTTTTGTATTCGTTCTCGTTAGTTTTTCTCCACCCATCTGATCGTAACGATTTGACTGCATTGGTTATTCCCTCCTATTAACCATAACCTAACATTATTAGCATCCTATGGTATGTATAAATAACCATTCGTAACAGGACACCTGTGCATAGATTGTCTATAATTCAATAAGTACGCAATCGCACCGGATAGGAAGAAGGTAATGCAAAAAGCGGAATCGAGAAATAATTCCAACAACAATGTCACCCAATTTCCCAGCCAACAGCTGTCGGTCCCTCGGGTTGAAAACACTCGTCACGTACTCTTTGATACGTCTCCAAAAAATATCGAGCGCGAACTCGTTGATCTGCCTTATGCAGACATTAACTGCGCACTCACTTTAGCGAAAAACAAACTCAAGCTACTTAACAGATTCGCTTTGCCTGCGATAAAACGCGAAGGGGTCAGTGGCCCTTTCCACTATGCCTTCCAGAAGTTTGTTGACCACTTTCGCTCTTTTCATGCTTTATCTCGCTATAACCGCCCTCCAACTGACGAAGATTTACGTGAGATGGCGCTGTTTACTCAAGAAATGGCTTACAGTTACAAACATATTTTTTTAGGGTTTCTCACTACAAGCAAAAAACCAAAAGACATAGCCTGCAGCCTTTATAATGCTATGTTCTACATCGGACAGTCGATGCTGCAATCCTATGAACAAAACCAGTGGCAAAACCCAAGGCTCTGGCAAGAGATACATTTTTTATATGCTTGTGCTGAAGAGAAAGGGTTTCTAGGACAAGACATTCCCAGTGCAGCCCCTCAACCTCGCCCGGCAAGTATTGACGCACTGTACAAGCAACTCTCGCTTACCGCTTTGGCTGATCCCTACAAATTAGCCCACGGGTGGCATTGGGCAATATTCGATTATGCTGGAAAAATTGCTCACCATGCAGAAATCCAAACAGCCGATGTATTACCCGCATTTCAATACGGTTTTGCCATTCGCTTAGATACCAGCAAACCCCCCATTGCGGTAAAGACTTTACCCGCTCAGCCGCATAGCAGTTTACGTATATTGCTCCCTCAAGGCGCAGCTACTGTCATCACTAATCAATTACACATGTTGAAATCTGGACAACCCCAAAAAATACCGGGGTTATCTGGTGCGGCAAACCGAGAAGAACAAACACGTTTCTTGCAATTACTGCATCATCAATGGGCAGAGAAACCGCTGCGAAATAAAAAGCGTGAGTCTATAAAAGAATCTATGGGATTTATTTGGGGTGTTAATGATATTCACAAAATATTAGACCCAGAAGAGCGCCATCGCGCCTCTAAAATGCAACGCCCTGTCGATGTTCAACATCGCTCGATGGGGCTGTCTCATAATGAAAGTGCTGATGGTATTTGCATTACGTTAAAATCGCCCGTGCAAGATGCCCCTCGTAATGGCCAGGTTGTTGCTCTAATACGAAAAATCAACAATCAAAAACAGCTTGTGTTAGGTATTGTTCAATGGTCTGCCAAACGAGGCACACAACAACTCACCTGCGGGATCAAAAAACTACAATCACCGCCACAAGCAGCACTGATTGCAGAACAAGATACTCCTGCGGATTCTCGCCCTGCATTGCTATTTCGTTACAGAGGCAAGTTTGGTGAGCCGAATGCTCTAATCCTCACCAACTCCGGTTTTTTACGATCTGGAAAATCAATTTTAGTCAATGCGGTAGAAACAAAGAAATGGCAAGCGACCAAACCTACCAGCCCAGTTAATCAAACTGACTGTATCGACCTTTTTGAATTGCAAGATGCCGTTTAGCTAGGCCGAAAACACCTTTGAAAGCGGCACATCCCATGCCGCTTGCATCGTATCGACCCCATCGTCAAACAAACCATTTACACGCAACTTCCATTCACCCTCCCCTTTAAGGTTTAACATCAATGCTTGCGGAAAACACGCGCGATAGAGCTGCGCAAACGTGTAATGATGAAGATCACGAGACAACAAAACATCACCCTCACTTTGCAAAGTAACCAATTTGGCTTCCTGTAATACTTTATAGTGAAACTCCCAATCGAGTGGGGTTAACCAAGGCATATTTTTGCTCAACAAATCTTCTGACACACTTTCTCCATTTTGCTGATTTTCATAAAGCAATTTTAAGATCAGTAAAATATCTCCCATAGAGGAAGTGGCTTTATTCTTTGAGATTTTATAACTTGTCAACCCCTGCACCAATTCGGCCCCCACCAGTAAAATCGACCAAGATACGAAAATCCATATCAGAAAAATAGGCACAGCTGCAAACGCCCCATAAACTAATTGGTATGTCGGGAAAAATGTAACTAACAAGGTCATTAAACGCCGAGCAATATCAAACAATATTGCCGCTGCTAGACCACCCGCCAGCCCATGTTTTAATGGTACCTTAGTGTTCGGCACGGCGATGTAAGCGAGTGAAAAAGCCAATGTGCTCAGTAAAATGGGAACAAAGCCTAACAAAAATTTCTGCGTAGCCTGCACTGACTCGTATTGTTCTAGAATACGTAAGGACGATAGATAAGAAGAAATTGCGATAGTCGCCCCCATCAACACGGGACCTATACTTAACAAGGCCCAGTACAGCAAAAAACCGCTTACTCCCTTTCGTGACTCTTTAACATGCCAAATCTCGTTAAAGGAACCCTCAATCTTGCGCAACATGGTAATTGAGGTCACAAACAACATCACCACGCCAATACTGGTCAAATTGGATGCTTGCTTAGAAAACGCCACCAAATAACCTTGCAAATGCTCTCCCGTTGCTGGCATGAAATGTTCAAACAAGTAGTTCTCCAGCTGACCCTCTGCTCCCTTTAGGTCTGGAATTAATGCTAAAATAGAAAACGTTACTGTCATAACAGGTACTACAGCAAACAATGCGGTAAATGTCAGGTAAGCTGCGGTCTTAGGACCATCATGTGTAATGTAGCTACGGACTAAATACAGTATAAACTGTCCCAGGTAGAGCATTCTTTCTTTCAATAATATTAATTTTTTTTCCAGCATAACCATTCCTAATAAGCCAGGTGAGGCACTCTGCTATTAACTCCATCAAACGCATTTTAACGCAAGATTTCACGTTATTTTTAAAATTCATCCAGCATACGCTAATTTCCACAATAGCTCTCGTGCATGATGGTAAATGTCTATAAAATAGCAGCTTCATTTCTTACATCCAAAGGGGAACTCAATGGTTACTATTTATCACAACCCACGCTGCTCAAAGTCCCGACAGACATTACAACTTCTAGAAGATAACGGCGTAACCCCTGAAATCGTACTTTATCTCGAAAACACACCTGACAAAGCGACTCTAGCAGCCATTCAAAAAAGCCTAGGTGTCGATGTACGTGGCATGATGCGTACTAAAGAAGCAGAATATAAAGAACAAAATTTAGCCAACGATTCTTTGTCCAACAGTGACTTATTTGATGCAATGGTCAATACTCCAAAGCTAATCGAACGTCCTATTGTTGTAAAAGGAAAGAAAGCTGCCATTGGCCGCCCTCCTGAAAGTGTACTGGATATTCTATAACCCTAAATATGCATCAAACAACCAATCCCACTGCACCCTACATACTCGTTCTTTTCTATAGCCGTCACGGGAAAACCCTTGAGATGGCGAACCTAGTAGCTCGAGGAGTGGAAGAATCAAGCGGTATTGAAGCAAAAATCCGCACTGTACCTGAAGTTTCACCAGTATCTGAACAATCTGCCCCCGAAATGCCTGAAACTGGCTCGCCTTACGCCACGTTAGATGACCTTAGAAACTGTAGTGGGCTTATTCTCGGCACCCCTACCCGTTTTGGTAATATGGCTGCACCACTGAAATATTTTATCGATCAAACCAGTAGCATCTGGATGGAAGGCGCATTGATCGATAAACCCGCCGCCGCATTTACAGCAACTGGAAGCCTTCATGGCGGTCAAGAGTCAACACTCCTGTCATCCATGCTACCGTTATTACATCACGGCATGATATGGGTAGGGTTACCGTACAACAATAAAGAGTTAATGGAGACCAGCAGTGGGGGTACTCCATACGGTGCAAGCCACTGGTCTGGTACGGGTAATCAACGAGCCATATCAACTGAAGAAACACAGCTATGCAAAGCCTTAGGCAAACGCGTCGCTCAACTAGCTCTTAAACTTAATTGCCAATGATCCGTTATTAGTGACCATATTATGAATGACACGCTTGAAAATACACTTGATCCTCTTCGCCATAAAGCAACGCGATGCAAACACATTTCCCTAGCCAGCCTCATAGTATTAATTGCATTATATGCGGCACAATTTATTTGGATTGGACCCAATGCCCATCTCACCAACAACAGCCCGCAGTGGTTTATGTTGGCAATTTATGTCATTCCACTTCTGTTGTTCGCTCCAGGTATGCTTACAGAACAAGCAAGAACCTACGCATGGTTTTGCTTTATCTTAATGCTCTATTTTTGCGATACCGTTATTACCGCATTTGCTGTTCCACACACCCTGGGGTACCTTGGCATAGCTGAATCGCTAACCGTTGTGGTGTTATTTAGCGCGGCTATGTATGCTGCAAAATGGTATGGACTTATTGCCAACAATGGAATTTCAAATCGAAAGAAAAAGAAAAGCAACGACCAAGACACAAAAGATCCAACGGCCGAATAACCAACAAAAACAACCAAATTAAATCCTCTATGTTAGACACGCACCAAACGCTAGAAACGCCTGAAAGCATTGACCTTGAACTGCACTTAGCTGGCCCTGTCGTCCGTATTTTGGCGTTTGGTTTTGATTTTGGCATTCGCCTAGTCATACAAATTATCGCCGGTATAATTCTCTCAGCATTTGACCAGGTTGGTATGGCGATCATGATGATTCTAGCCTTTTCAGTCGAATGGTTTTACCCTGTATTTTTTGAGGTATTTTACCAAGGCCAAACACCCGGCAAAAAAACAATGGGGCTAACCGTCATTCATGATGATGGAACACCTATCGGCTGGTCTAGCTCTATCATCCGCAATTTATTGCGCTTTGTGGATTTCTTGCCCGTAGGTTATATTTTTGGCCTGATATCAATGTGTAGCAATGACCACTTTAAACGTTTAGGGGACTTCACTGCGGGTACAATCGTTGTTTACGTAGCACCTAAACAGGTCACTCATCCAATCCCTAAAGATCAACCGTTATACTCTCCTATACCACTCACTGTTGATGATCAACGCGCCATTTTAAATTATGCTGAGCGTTTACATAACCTTTCGCCAGAGCGTCAACGGGAGCTTGCCAATCATTTATCACCGATTACTCAACGCAAAGACAATGACAATGTCGTGTGGGTTGTAAGAGTCGCAAATGGATTGCGGGGCAATCAATGAAACAACAACAGTTTGAAGCAAAGTACCGTTATGAATGGCAAGAATTCGAATCTCAACTTGAGCTATTGGAGACAAAAAAAACCTCCGACGCCGACCTCTCACTTTTTTCAAAAAACTATCGGAAAATATGCTATTACCTAGCACTGGCTCAAGAACGCCGATACAGCCCTGATATTATTAGCCGGCTTAACGGCATTGCCTTGCGTGGACATCAACAACTCTACCAGCACAAATCCAACGTGCTACACAACATGTTAATATTTATCATTTCCGGCTTTCCTCAACAAATTCGACAACACTCAAAATTAATTGGTTTAGCTTCTGCATTATTTTATGGGCCAGCGCTGATCTTTGGTTTACTGGTGTATTTTAATCCCTCATTAATGTTTAGCTTTCAGTCTCCCGATCAGGTGGCCGATCTTGTCGCAATGTACAACCCCGCCAACAATGCGGAATCGGCAGAGACGCGAGGTTCAGAGCAAGACTTGGTCATGTTTGGGTTTTATATTCGAAACAACATAGGCATTGGTTTCCAAACATTCGCAAGCGGCATTTTATTCGGATTAGGAAGCATCTTTTTCTTAATATTTAATGGCCTCGCTCTGGGTGGGGCCTCCGGATTTTTAAGCTCACTAGAATATAATGTGCCATTTTATTCTTTCGTTATTACCCACGGTGCATTCGAGTTAACCGCAATAACCATTGCCGGTGCTGCTGGCATGAAGCTAGGGTTCGCCCTACTATCTCCGGGAAAAAACTCAAGAAAACAGGCCCTATTGAATGCAGGTAAAGGAAGTATTCAGTTAGTGTATGGTGTTATTTTCTTTTTGCTCATCGCCGCATTTATCGAAGCATTTTGGTCATCAAGCAGTACAATCACCTCAACTATCAAGTTTACGGTAGGCGGCTCTCTTTGGGCTCTTGTCTTCGCCTACTTTTATTATGGTGGGCGCGGCACACAACAAAACGCACAACTGAGCGCACAGAAAAATGATGTCCCTATGGAGAAACGCTAAATGGATTTAGCCCACGTCAACGCAAGAATACGCCCTCGCAACCACTACGAAGCCATCGACCTGGGTTTCGTAATGGCCCGCCATTGGATACTGACACTGTATAGTCTATGGTTTTTCATTTCATTTCCTTTATTTATCATTTTACAAACAATTTTCTCAGACGCCCCTTATATATCTGCCATTGTCATCTGGTGGCTAAAACCTCTATTCGATTCAATACAGCTTCATTACGTCTCCGAGAAATTGTTTTCGAATAACGTAACCTTTAAACAAACCCTAAAACAAGCCCCTAGCCGTCTCTGGAAAAGTGCTCTTATAAAACTAACTATACGCAGACCAAGCCTTAGCCGATCATTTGATATGCCCGTGGATGATCTGGAAAACCTAACGGGAGCCCAACGTAGCAAACGTCTAAATGTATTGCAGCGATCGGCCAGCTCTGCCGCAATATGGCTTACCATTGTTAGCATCACCATAGAGAACATTATCGTATTTTCTTTCTGTGGGCTGGCCTGGATGTTTATTCCACCACAACTCGACATATATATTGAAATCTGGGACCTCATCGCTCACCCAGAAGTCCATCGCATACTGTCATGGTGCTGGTATCTTGCAATGGGGCTGGTTGCTCCGTTTTATGTCACTGCAGGTTTTTCTTTGTATATAAATCGTCGCACCGTATTGGAAGGCTGGGATATTGAATTGTCATTTAAAGATATGGCCACTCGGGCAAAAAAACTTCAACTATCTCCAATAAGCCTATGCCTCACTATCCTTTTGATGATCGGCACCTGTCTTCCTTCGACATCTTACGCAACAAAATCTACAGAACAACAAGTCAACAGTACAGACTCAGCACCTCTCGGCGAGCTAATTTACGACCTTCTTCCACATGATGCTCAGCAACGTATGATTGTTATTATGGAATCCGATACGTTTAATGATATTCGTAACAAAGAAGAATGGAAACTCATAAATCCTGTTGAGGAAACCGAAGACAATGATGAGACACCACTATGGTTGGCTGATATTCTCTCACTTCTTGCCCAAGGTGCAGAAGTGGTTTTATGGGGTGTCGCAATACTCTGTATAATGTTTATTATTTTGCGATTAAAAGGCTTTGAAGTACCGTTTATGGAGGCAAAAAAATATGCAAAGCCACCGCCTCCAACATCACTGTTCGGACTGGAGCTTAACCAAAACACATTACCAGAAGACATCATTTCTACCGCAAAAGATTTTTGGCGTAGAAGTCCAAGGCAGGCGCTTAGCTTATTGTATCGAGCCGCACTATCAGATTTGGTTCATGCAGAAACATTACCCCTACACAATAGCCATACTGAGGGGGAGTGCGTGAGATTATTTGATAAAAAAACACACAGTAACCCCAAGAGTGTATTTTTCCAAACCCTCACAGAACAGTGGGTAATGCTCGCGTATGGTCACCAACGGGTTTCCCACAAACAATTTGACGCTTTATGTGACGAATGGCCAAACCACTTTCCATTTGGGCCAAGCAGTGACACATCGGAACAATATACACCCGAGAAAAACTCCGGCGTGCCTTCATGAAATCATTATTCAACATAAACCAATCCATCAGAAACATATCCAAGCAGCAGCTCATGCACTTCGCAGTGCTAGGTATTGTACTATTGCTTGTGGGTGCCAGTTATTTTTGGATTCTATCCAAATTTGAAAAAATCCAAACCGTTAAGAATCTTGGCTATAAAAAAGAAGCATTTCTTAACCCTTATTTGGCAGGCAAAACCTTCCTTGAAGAAACAGGTATTAAAACGGACTCCACCGTTGATATCGAAATAATCTTAGACTCTGTTTCTAATGACGACACAGTGATTCTGCTAAACAAACGTCAGTTTCACCCTGTACAAGCCAAAAAAATCATGGAATGGTTATCCCGCGGCGGGCACCTCGTCATGGCTCCCTCATCACTATGGGATACAGAGGAAGAAACAAGCGATGACGATTTTCTAAATCAATTCGGTGTTCAATTCCATGAACGACAAACTGATGTAGAAGAATGGGAAGGTGAAGTATCTGACATTATTGAAAACTATACTGACCAAATCATTGCTGAAAACGCAGATGAGACAGAGGTAAACAACACTGCTGAAGGCACGCCTAAATTTGAAAACAACCCTATCCATGACAAAGCACATAAAGATAATACAGATACTGACGAACAATTTGACGAACCGTCTCAAGAGACATCTGCTTGTACGCCTTACGATCAAGAAGCCCCGTCTTATATCGCTTATGACAATAACGGCAACACTATCAGCATTAATTTCCGAAACCGCTACCATCTAATTGACAGCTCTGGAAACGCTCTTTACGCAGAAGAACTAGAAGATAGTGGCAGCGCAAACCACATTCTACAATACCCTGTAGACGAAGGTATGCTCACCGTGTTGTCCGACCAACGCTTCTGGAGAAACCAGCAGATCAGTTGGTATGATCACAGCTATTTATTATGGATGTTGACTAGTGACAGCGAAACCGCATGGTTTGTATTTGACACCGATTCACCTAGCTTAATAGCGTTGCTGTGGATCACCGCAAAATACCTTATAGCCTGCCTTGGATTTGGATTGCTATTAGTGCTGTGGCAGCAAGGCAAACGCTTTGGCCCCACCATTCCTGACACTTCATTCAACCGCAGGCAACTAGTGGAACATATTGAAGCTAGCACGCGTTTTTCCTGGAACCACAAGCAGTTTGAAAGCAATATGGCGGTGTTGTTACATGATATTCGACAACAGCTACGCATCTCTCACAATATCACCTTCGACGAGCTCAGTGACGTTCACAACACGCCCGAACTTGTGAAAAAAATTGCCCTAATAACACAAATGGACGAAAAATCGGTGCAATCAGCTTTTATCCCGTCTTTTGAGTACAAAGAAAATGCATTTGTTCAGCGAATCCAGCTGCTGCAACAACTAAGGAATAGACTATGAACACCTACGATACAACTGAAAACCCGAGCATTAGCGACGAACAATTTGATAAAGCCAACATGCTAATTTCAACAATTCGAGAACAAATAAATCAAGTGCTCGTCGGTCAAGCTGATATTATTGATCAAGTACTTGTTGCGCTATTTGCATCAGGTCACGTATTAATTGAAGGCGTACCAGGGTTAGGCAAAACTTTGCTCGTTAAAGCCCTTGCCAAATGTTTTTCTGGTGAATTTTCACGTATCCAATTCACGCCCGATTTAATGCCCAGCGACGTTACCGGTCACGCGATGTACGATATGAAAACGGAACAATTTAAAATCCGTAAAGGCCCTGCATTCACCAATTTACTACTTGCCGATGAAATCAACCGTGCCCCGGCAAAAACGCAAGCCGCCTTACTTGAAGTGATGCAAGAAAAACAAATCACGATCGAGGGTAAAGCCTTTATCGCTCACGCCCCCTTTATGGTATTGGCAACTCAAAACCCCATTGAGCAAGAAGGTACCTACCCGCTTCCAGAGGCTGAACTTGATCGTTTTATGATTAAGGTGCAAATTAACTATCCACAAGCTGATGAAGAAATATTACTGGTAAAACAAGTTACAACAGGGCAAGTACAAGATAATTTGAACGTCGAAGCGATTGATCCTGTTATAAAAGCTCACCAGGTCGTCGAGCTACAAGCATTAACGGCAGCCCTAGATGTGGATGATAGTGTTTTTGAATACGCCGTTAATATAGCGAGAGCAACGCGAGAATGGCGAACATTTTCGTTTGGTGCCGGGCCACGAGCCAGTATCGCATTAATACGTGCAGCACGAGCACACGCGCTACTAAAAGGTAACCATTTTGTAACACCGGATGATGTTAAAAGCATGGCAATACCCGTTTTACGCCACCGGGTATCGTTAACAGCAGAAATGGAAATTGAAGGCATGCAGGTTGATCAAGCGTTAATGCAATTACTTGATGAAGTCGAAGCGCCAAGGCTTTAACCAGCGAACCTTGAGCAACAATGTGAATCTGCACCCATTCTGACATAAAAACAATAACCGTTATGACTGTGTATCCATGAAACCATCCAATAGATTATTACTGTGCACTTTGCTCTGGTGCGCAACAGGGTTACTTTCTGCATTGAATTTCTGGCTACCGAATGCCATTACCAACCCAGATTTTGCTCCGACATTAACTACCATATGGCAAGTCAGCGGCATAGTACTGTTATTGGTGTCAGTACTTGATGGCTTTAGCCAACTAAAAACAAGCCCGCTGACCATTGAACGAAAACTCGGTGACACTATAGCTCTCGGTGTGTGGACCCCCGTAACCATCACGATTCAACACGGTTTTCATCAACCAACAGTAATTTCCTTATTTGATCACCACCCTTCTGATGTAGAAGCTGACTTTCCACAACAAACCGTAACCTTAATACCCAATCAAACCCTAATTGTGAAATATCGCATCAGACCCAAAAAACGAGGGGACCTTCAATTTGACAATATAGAAGTACTATCCCCTTCCACACTAGGCTTATGGCAACTTCACCATTGGCAGCAATGCTCTTCAGTGATCAAGGTATTCCCTAACTTTGCAGCGGTATCACAATTTGCCATGCTCGCGATGGAACAACAAACCTCACAAATGGGTGTTCGATTACAGCAGCGCCGCGGCGAAGGCATGGAGTTTCATCAGTTGCGCGACTTTCGTCAAGGCGACAGCCTACGACAAATTGATTGGAATGCTAGCGCCAGAAAACGTAAAGTTATTTCCAAAGAATATCAGGAAGAAAAAGACCAGCAAATCATTTTTCTTTTAGACTGTGGGCGAAAAATGCGAAACAAAGATGGTGATTTAAGCCATTTTGATCACGCATTGAATGCTATTTTACTCATGTCCTATGTAGCCTTAAAACAAGGTGACTCTGTGGGGCTAATGAGTTTTGCGGGCCAATCACGCTGGTTAAAGCCCGTCAAAGGTGTTGCCAATATGCCAAAGTTACTTAATCATGTCTATGACTTAGATGCGACACCTTCTGCAAGCGATTACTCATCCGTTGCAAAATCCTTATTAACGCGACACAACAAACGTTCACTGGTTATTTTTGTCTCAAACATTCGCGATGAAAACACCGACGATTTAGAACCTGCTATTCGCATTCTACAAAAGAAACACCTTTTGATGGTTGCCAATATAGAGGAGCCAGCATTACACAACATTACCCATCAACCTGTCGACACCTTCAAACAAGCGTTAACCTACGCCGGAACTATTGACTACCTCGACCAACGAAAAGTCATCGAGCGCACACTTAATCAACAAGGGGTCATAACGGTAAATAGTTTACCGAATATGTTACCTGTTGCACTGGTAAACCGGTATATGGATATTAAGCGTGAGGGGCGCTTATAAGCCCCTCCATTTCTTATGTTGGAAATTTTTTATCGTTATGAGCTTTAAGTAAATTTAACTGCTGCTCCCCCTCTGCCAAAGGCATTGGCAATTTATTCACCTCAATCCATTCATCGATATAATTCGCCTTTCCTCTCTTTGTTATAAATGCCACGATAGCCTAGCGAGGTTTTGCTTGATATGAGAACATACACAACCGAAATCATACTGCAGAGAAAAAAGGAATGTCTTTAAAGAATCTGGATACAACAATGATTGAGGCAGCTCGTAAGGGAGATCGTGATGCAATGGAGCGCTTACTCACGGCAAGCCAGCCCGATGTAAGACGTTATGCCATGCTACATTGTAAAATAAGCGATATCGATGACGCAGTACAAGAAGTCTTACTTGTAATTGCGCGCCGCTTAGAATCACTAAATATACTGGCCGCATTCTCTAGCTGGATCTTTAAGACCGTGCAGCGTGAATGTCGACGTTTAGGCCGACTAGCATTACGTTATGATCCATTTGATGAAGCTGCACTTGAGGAATGGATTCAAGCTAAACCTGAAGATGAGCTTTTAAATGATTTGTTAAATGCCATTGACACGTTGCCTAAAGATTATCGAGAAGTTATTTTAATGAAAGACTTTTACCAGTTAACGAATAAAGAAATTGCAAGTGAATTAGGCATGACACTGGTTGCCGTGAAAAGTCGATTGCACCGTGCAAGACTTGCTGCGCGCACGCTCTTAATCGATTGAGGTAGACTGCAGGCATACCACCAAGGTAGATCCTTTTTTGGAGGGGGGGGTAAAACCTGAAGTTTAATTAAACACACATCCACTTAGTCACAGCATCCAAAATAATCGCTTTCTTTACTGGTTTAGACACAAAGTCATTCATTCCAACATCCCAACATTTAATACGAGCTTGATAGTCTGAATTGGCGGTAACAGCAATAATAGGGCATCGATTACCATTTTTTCTAATCTTCACAGTGGCAGCAAACCCATCCATCACAGGCATTTGTAAATCCATAAAGATAACGTCATATGCATTATCTTTAACCGCTTGCACAGCAATCTCTCCATTCTCAGCCAAATCGGATGATAATCCGATGCGCTTAACCAATGCGGTAAGTACTTTTGCATTCACCTGGTTATCCTCAACAATCAGTGCATGACCTGAAACCGCCTTTGCTTTGCCTTCGTCTACGGCAATATTTGACGCATCCATAGGTACACGAACCGTAAAGCACGAACCTCCACTTGCCGGGCTCGTTATCTCTATATCCCCGCCTAGCAAATGCACCAACCGCTGACTAATAGACAACCCTAAACCTAGACCTTCATGGGTTCGCTGATAACCCTGACTTGCCTGAACAAAACTATCAAAAATTGTCTGCCTAATTTCTTCACTCACTCCAGGGCCAGTATCTGTGATGACAAATTTCACGCCTTGCTCATAAGGCCCCACCTCAAAAAGAACCTTACCTTCCTCTGTATATTTACAGGCATTATCCACAACAGGTGCCAGAACGCGATGAACCAAATGTTCGTCAAAGATATAAAAATCACTTAACGATGTTAAAAACCGAACATCAAACACAACCGGCTTCTGATATAGATAGCTCGAACTTTCTTCTTGTAATTGACTCACCATTGTTTTTAGCCGGACATCGTTTTTATGAGGTTCTACCTCATAATGGTCCGTCTCTGCCATTGTGACTATATTCTCTACCTGTGTAGATAATCGATCAGATCCAAATTGAATATATTGTCGTAATTCAGCTAACAGTTTAGGATCTTCTGTATATTTCATCTGCTCCAATGAGCCACTAATAACATTCAGAGGTGTTCTTAATTCATGGCTAACTGCCATGATAAATTCATCTTTGCGTTCTTGATTTTTTTCTGAATTCTGCAACGACGTTAATAACGTCTCATTCGCTTGTGTCAAAATGGTATTTGCATACTGCTCACTATCGTGGGCTGTTTTTAGTGCCCCCTCCTTCTCTTCTTTTAATAAATTAATTCGATTGGCAAGAGCCCATGCGAGAAAAACAACATCTAAGGTTTGCGCCACAAGCGCCCACAAAAATTCATTATAAATAACCCTAGGAAAACCAAAATAGGGAAAGATTACCAAGCCACCACTGATTAATACGACCGAAAAACCTAACACAAAAAAACGAGATGGCTTATAGCCTTCTCGCCAACGAACTACCCCTGCTAAAAAACCCACGCTTAGCCATAAGGTATTAATAACCACAACAAATAAGTAACTCATCCAATAAGGTACGAAGAAAAATGACACTGCCATTAATAACGCCAAAACCGCCACGCCATAACCAACGTTTGATAGCATTTTATTATGTTCAGATAGATCCAAAAACTTTTGATAAAAAAATGTATTGGCGATGACATTGCCATAAAACGGCAGCATAATCCAAAACACATCAACATTGTTAAATAATCGCGCATAAACTGCAAATACCGCAGCCCATCCTGTAAATGTAGATACTAAATAGACTGCATAATACAAATATTCCTTTGACCGCACCCACAAAAACAACATGAAATTATAGGTCGCCAATACAATAATTGCCCCCAAACAACCAATCACCAACAAGTCATCTTTAAATGCTTGTTGATTAAATTCTGATTTAGATTTTATTTCAATGCGAGGATCACCTGAAAAATAGCGGCTATCCAGATTCACCCACAAGACATAACCTAAGCGTTCTTCCACCGAAAACGTCATACCGTAATGCAAAGGATATTCGCTAGATTTCTGATGCCCACTTCGATGGGTTTGAAAAGGTACGGACTTTGTGGGATCTTGTGTTAACAGGTAAGCCTGAACATTTTCAATATAAGACCCGTATATATAAACTACCCACTCATCATCTCCAAGATCACTTCTTAAAGGCACTTTTAGCCAATATGAGCCGCCCGTAAGTGAAATTTTATCTATTGGCGTTAAAGCACTTTCTAACACTTCCAGAGAGGCGCGATCAGTTATACCTTTAGACCCATAACTAGAAAACCCTTGGTATAATTGCCCTGATTCAATTGCATTGGGCCCTATCAGCCCACCAATAAGAGCTTGAGCAGGACTAACAAAAAACAAGAAAAACAAACACAGTAACCGTGCAGCAACTAAATGCTTGGCAATACAAATCGTAGCGGCATCAACGTCACTTTTCTGTATGATATTCAACCGTATCTTGTTTTCCTCGTTGTTCCTTTCCAGCATTCGTTCAAACCTGTCCTACCATACATTAGGTCATTAAAAACCAAACCGTCATAACGTAAATGTCATTTTTCTCCAAAAACCTGCCCCACTTTTAATATTAGATCAGGAAATTATCTTTGGTATTAATTAAATCCTAACATTACTAGTTTTTTAAAATTTCCATCTATAGTTAATTTTTGCAACTTACAATCTCAAGACAGGATGTTAAACCATGGCTATAAACAACCGACCCCCTTTTATATACCGCGGAGGCGGCATGATGATGCACCCTCCTTTTCAACAACAAGACTCTATGATGTATGGTTTTTTCGTAAAGGGAGATATTGATAAGTTACAAGCCATGTGTGACCAGCAATTAAATGCCGTTGCACAAGGTAAATATCATTTCAAACCTCTAACAAACTACGTGATGGTGACTTTCACAAGTATAGGTAAAGACTACTCCACTGCACCAGAAGATATCGGAAAAGGATGGGGCTCAGAAATTGATACTTCTATCTGGGTCCCCGTAGGGCAATACATCAAAAAAGATGGTGAAGAAGTTCTGGATCGTATTCATTGGATAACGCCCTATATATGGGTAGATCAACCAATGACAGTATTAAATGGCCGGGAAATCTTTGGTTATCCCAAATATATGGCTGATTTCAAAATGCCAAAAAGTCCTAAAGATGCGGACTTTTTCTCAATAGACGTCAATGCCTTTCAAACTTATTCTGAAGATGAAGAAGCAGCATTTCATCGACTATTTGATATAAAACGTGAACCTCCTGCAGAAAACCTTCTAGAAGAGCTAGAAGACGATTTCGGAGATTTCATTGATTTCGCAAAAGGTATATTTAAAGGTGTTCGTGAGCTCGATGATGTTATTCATCCGGACTCTAACCTTATAGAACAAATATTGGGGGGGCTTTTATCTCCTCGGCTACCACAATTATTCCTCAAGCAATTCCCTGATGGAGACGGCAAAGATGCAGTTTATCAAGCACTAACCACCTCTCCCGCAATCATCAATGGCTTTCATGGTGCAGGAATATTGCCAGGGGAATACGAATTAACGCTGCAGGAGTATGCCAGTGAGCCGATTGCGGAAGACTTAGGGCTGGAAATCGGCACCCAAGCTGCACCGTTAGCATTTTGGATTAACTTCGACTTCTCCATTGAACCGCCTGAAGAGCTTGTTAATAATTCCGTTGCAAAAAAAGAGAAAATTGCTGTACTCGGTGGCGGTGTCAGCGCTATGACCGCCGCTTTTGCTATCACCTCTCAGCCAGATTGGCAAAGCCGTTATGAACTAACCGTTTATCAAATGGGTTGGCGCCTCGGTGGTAAAGGTGCTAGTGGCAGAAACGCCAAAGATCATCAACGAATTGAAGAACACGGCCTTCATATCTGGTTTGGCTTTTATGAAAATGCATTTAAAGTTATGCGAGATGCCTACGGCGAACTAGACCGACCCAAAGATGCACCACTAGCTACCTGGTTAGACGCATTCAAGCCCCACAGTTTTGTTGTTGTTGAAGAACACATCAAAGACCAATGGAAAACTTGGCCCATTGAATTTCCCATGAAAGCCGGTTTGCCTGGTAATGGCCGAGAAATGCTAAGTATTGGGCAAATAGCCCAGACGCTATACGCATGGCTTAAACAAGCAGTAGAAGAGTTTATTGAAAAAATCACCGGTCTCGATATCGATAACGATCCAAAACCGCGCCGCCACGGTTTTGGGGTTATCTTACAAAAAGTGCTCGATAAGTTTGACAACCCATTAGAAGATCTCATGAACGACGGTTTAAAACTTGTTCATGCCTTAGTTGGCTGGGTAGATATCCCCGGGCGCTTATTTGATAGCGTCGATCATGGCGTAGTTTTAGAATCATTGATCCACATTAAAGATTGGATTGATGACCTTATTGAGGACATTCTTGGTGACATACTCGATAACAATGACGAAATCCGTAGACTCTATATTCTCATCGACCTCGCACTAACGTCACTTAAAGGCATGTACGAAGACGATATCTTCGAAAAAGGCTTTAATTCGATAAACAATCTGGACTTTAGAGACTGGTTACGTAAACACGGTGCCAACGAAGAGTTCACAGTACAATCGGCCCCCGTCCGCGCCGTTTATGATCTCGTTTTTGCCTACGTTGATGGCGACATCAACAAAGCAAGTTTCGAGGCAGGAACATGCTTACGAGGAGCGTTACGCATGGTGTTTTGCTATGAAGGCGGCATCATGTGGAAAATGCAGGCGGGAATGGGAGATGTCGTTTTCACGCCAATTTATCAGGTTCTGAAAGAACGAGGGGTTACCTTTAAGTACTTTAATAAAATTGAAGAACTCATTCCAGACCCCAGTGATCCTACTCGTATCAGTGAAATAAAAATCACAGAACAGGTACAACTTAACAGCGGGCCCAATCACTACCACCCATTAGTGAACGTCAAAGGGTTAGCCTGCTGGCCTAGTGAACCGTTGTATGACCAAATTGTCGAAAAACAAGCGAATTTACTTCAAGTAAACAACATTAACTTAGAATCCAGTTGGAGCAACTGGCCAGAGATCTATGAAAATGCTTATGGGAAACCATTACCTCAATACTCCCTAAAAGCCGGGGTAGATTTTGATAAGATTATATTCGGCCTGTCGTTAGGTTCTGTTCCTGTAGTATGCCCAAAATTACTACCACTTAGCCCCAAATTGCAAGACTGTGTTGATAATGTCAAAGTTGTCGCAACACAAGCATTTCAAATATGGCAAACCCCAACATTAAAAGAAACTGGCTGGACTCCCATTCCAGAGTCGGGAGAAGAACCTGTTCTCACCTCATTTACCGAGCCGTTAGACACCTGGGCATCAATGGATCAATTATTATGCCGTGAAGTCTGGCCTGATACCGAAGTTCAACCCAAAAATGCCAGCTACTTCTGCGGGGCGCAGCCCATTAGCGAATACCCACCCTTTAGCGACCACGCTTTCCCCGCAAAGTGTAAAGGCATAGTTAAAGATAACGCGATCAATCTATTGGACAAACATATCCGGTCACTTTGGCCAAACAGTAAAAGTAATAGCAACGGATTTAAATGGGAATGGCTTGTTGCACCGGATGATGAACAAGGTGTTGCACGATTTAACGCTCAGTATTGGCGCTCCAACATTGACCCATCAGAACGCTATGTTCAAAGCGTGGTAAACAGTAGCAAATACCGCCTTAAGACGGATGAAACTGGCTTTAACAACCTATACATAACAGGAGACTGGATCACCAACGGAATGAATGCTGGCTGTGTTGAAGGAGCAGTACAAGCAGGTTTAACGACCTCTCGTGCAATCTGTGGATATCCAAAAGTGATTAAGGGAGAAAATGAATTTATGGATGATAACAAATAGTAATTCTCTCTGGCAGTATATTAGAAACAACACCTGCGGCATGGAGGCCGCAGTTTTTCACATCACGTATGTTTTTTACGCTCTCTATCGATAGATTTCAGCATATTCCTTACACCAAACTCACGAATTATCGCAACATTCCAATTCATCAAATGCCTTAGTAAATATCGGAACAATAACTTTTTAATCCCTGTTAGATTACTTCCGAAACGCTCATAAAATTCATCCGGTTGATCATAAACACCAAAATCATCGGCAATACCTTCACTCTGAATAAACGTATGTTCCCCCTTCCATTCAACCTCTGGATTGCTCAAACACCGAGTCGCTATACCAAAGCCACTAAAATCATTACACTGATCTGAAAAACTACGTTGCACCTTGTTTAGGTATTTTCGATCAATAATGTAACCTTCCAGATTTATCCATTCGTCCTCATACTTCACCTCTACCCAACTGTGTATAATTCTTTCCGGCGCAAACGCAAACAGGTAATTAGGAATAGCACCTCGCTGTAGCGCATTAAAAATAGTAAAACCATGGAACCGGGTTTCTATACCCACTGCTCTAAAAAGTGCCATTAACAACGTACCTTTAGTATTACACTGCCCATACCCATCGTTAAGTACTTGGCTAGCCGAAATACGATCATCACGATTATAACCAAAAGTTATATCATCACGCACAAAATCATAGATAGCGCCAATAGCATCATACCGATTTAGCGCTTGCCAACCGTGTTGCTCCACCAACGCCTGAATAGCCTGGTGATTAAAATCCAACATGTCGGTTTCTTTCAGATATTCATTACTTATTGAATTTGTAGTATTCATAGGTTTCCCGCGTGACGGCTTGTGTAAACAGATGGTAAAAGCCTAAACCTCAACAAGAATAGAAACTTGAACAAACTGGCTATCTACTCAAAAAGCCTCAGTGCCTGTCGAATTGACATGCCAAATAAACGACGAAAGGTTCGACTCAAATGAGCGCTATCTGAAAAACCTGCCAAATGGGCAGCTTCTGTCGCAGACACTCCGGATATCAAGGCACTCATCGCACACATCATCCTTCGCCATAGTAAATATGGCCGCCATGGGATAAGCATCTCTTGTCGAAACAGGTGTAAGAAACGCCCCTCAGAAAGACATAGCTGTTTTGCCACATCCGAAGCAGCCCAGCTAACCAGGAAATCACCTCCCTCCTGAAAGTATTCATCCAACATACACACCAATTGTTGGATTCGCTTATCGTGTGAGCTGGTACGCCCCTCGCCAGTAATTAGCTGAGTAAAAAAGGGTTCTAATCCCAACTGGCTAAACACGGGGATCAACCAAGAAAGTACATCATCGACACCTTTTTGCCCACTAACATCCAGAGCATCAAACCTGCCAATAGAGTTGTCACCAACAGACATAACACCCCGAGTACGCTTTTTTTCAGCCAACAGCGTACTCATCCTCTGCCCCAAATCACTATGAGGCTCAACCAACAACACCCAGCCTTCATCCATCGTTAATTTATGCATTACCTGGGCATCAACGATAGCACTACCCTTAATGCCGCCCCTCTCGCTTTCCATTTCCAAATAACTACTGGTGCCACTCACAGGGATTACCAACTGGACGGCATTGTGCTGATGCAACTCCGCATCCAAAGCAGCTCCATAAATCAACAATATTCCGGGCTTAAGCCAAACGGTAGGTCGCATTGGTTATCTGTTTCCTATATAAACGAGTACAGGTTATCTTATACCAACTTCGATAAATTGACTTCTAGCACCCATAAACAAACAGGATGATTTTGTATGCAAAGCGTTGATAACATTGCAGGCATGAGCCCAGAGCGGTTAACTAACATTAGAAATCACCTAAATCAACAATATATCGAAAAAGGTAAGATTGCGGGAACCGTTACGTTAGTTTATCGACGAGGTGAGATCACCTACTTTGATGCTCAAGGTATGATGGATGTTGAACGAAAAAAAGCCATGCAAAAAGACACCCTGTTTCGTATTTATTCAATGACCAAACCCATAACATCCATTGCTCTGATGCAGTTATATGAACAAGGAAAATTTCAACTTAGTGACCCTGTACACCGCTTTATTCCTGAATGGAAAGGTTTAAGGGTGTATGAAAGTGGCAGAGGTCCAGTAATGGTGACAACCAGACCCGAACGCACCATGCAAATCCATGATTTATTTACACACATGTCAGGGTTAACCTATGGATTTACCGAACGTACTAATGTTGATGCCATGTATCGTAAAAAAGGCATCGGTACCTTTGACTTAGAACCACAAGGCAGTCTGCAAGACATGATTAATGACTTAGCAAAACTACCTTTAGAGTTTTCACCAGGTTCTCGCTGGAATTATTCTGTATCAACCGATGTATTAGGTTACCTGATAGAAAAACTTTCCGGTCAATCTCTTGATGATTATTTACAAGACAATATATTTACACCACTAGGAATGAAAGATACAGGCTTCTATATACCAAAGGATAAACAAGAACGTTTCTCCGCCTGTTATATGCGAGGCTCTAAAGGTGGTCTCGCCCTACAAGATGACCCTCAAGAAAGTTATTACCTCAACAAACCAAATTTCTTATCCGGTGGTGGTGGGCTTATTTCCACTGCAGGAGACTACCTTCAGTTCAGTAAAATGTTATTAAACAACGGTCAATTGGACGGAAAACAGATTATTGGTAAAAAAACGCTCGAATTTATGACCAAAAACCATTTACCTAATGGTTGTGACCTAGGATCAATTGCAACAGGTTCTTTTAGTGAATCTCTTTATGATGGCGTAGGGTTTGGTTTGGGTTTTTCTGTCACCCTAGACCCGACAAAATCCAAGACAATTACGTCTGTTGGTGAATATGCTTGGGGAGGTGCCGCAAGTACCGCTTTTTGGATCGATCCTGAAGAAGAGATGGCAGTAGTATTCATGACTCAACTATTGCCCTCTTCCACTTACAACTTCCGAGGACAATTAAAACAATTGATTTACGGTGCTATTGTCGACTAGCAAATAGGGGTCAGCTAACGTTTCAATTTAACCAAAAACGATGTGGCTGGAATCATTTAAACCTATGCTTTAGGCAGGAGGAACTCCTGCCTTTTTATACCTGTGTATGCTTATGCCTTCCAATGACTCTTAGTCATTGAACCCGCAGAAATCGTTTCCATACCAGTAAATTCAATATCTCTAACATAACGCATTTTGGACCAAAGTATTTCATGCCCTTTGGTCCAACGTAAGCTATACACACGACGTAACCAACGTTGCTTCTCTTGTTCAGTGGCCTCCCTTCTCTCACCAACAATACCGGTCAACCGGATCGCACCCGGTTTAGGGAAGTTACCCGTCAATAACGAACGCATCCAGTACCTTAAACCACTATTAACCAGCAGGATAGATACGTTCTTATTGGTCTTAAACCGCTCAGGCATGCCACGTGTAAATTGCTCAAAATAATAACCACTGCAATCGTCATTAAGTATCAACGATCCGATCGGAGTATTATGAGGAAAACCGTCACTATCAATAGATGCAATGGCGCAGTGTAACGAACTCTGCAACGCAGAACGGGTAACAGATCTAATTTCAGACCAATGGGTGTTAATATCCATATGTAATACCTCATGATGTTATTAAGAATCTATTGCGGTATCAATACCTGTTCATCAGCACCGATACATTGTATTACATAGCCGCTTCATATAATCGTTGAAGTTCGCCATACAATTTAGCTAATCGTTTTCCACGTAGTGCAGGAATTGTTTGTTGTGCCCCCACAAATACCGTGAATACTAACTCACCCCACATTTTTGCTTCAGCTTTGCTTTTGGTTAATCCTTCACATAATAAGACGCAATAAGCCATACGTTTTTTATCGACCTTTTCCTGAAATTCACGCACTACCGGGTCCCGTAATGCCCACGCTCGTATAGCCACTTCTAACTGGGGATTATCCACATCTACCGTTAACCGAGTTAAACGATCCATCCGTTCTTTTGGCGTCACTTCCACATTAGCTTGGTCAATAATACCCTGGGTCATTTCTTGCTCCCAGTAATCTAACAGCGCGACAGAGTAAGCCGTTCTATTTTTAAAATGATGGTAAAAAGAGCCCTTGGTAACACCTAAGCAAGAGATTAATGCCTCAATCGTTAAACCCGCTTCACCCTGCTCACCTAGCAACTCAAAGCCCGCTGAAAACCAATCGATCTTAGTTTTTCTACCCATGATCACACCCTATAAAACATACCCTATGGTATGGTATGTTTTATAGGGATGTCAAGATGTATCTAACTATCAGGCCCCTCCTTCGCGCAAGATTCTGCGAGGGTATGCATCATGTCAAAACAAAACTGTTCCCATTTATCACACACTTCAATTGTTTTTTCATCTACACCCATCAGCGTACCGCAACCCAAACCTACGAGCATGGATAGAACAGAAGCTGTAACGCTATGCCTATGCAAAAATTATGACCAAGCATCCATTGTAGCTTGATGGATATGAAGAGTGTTTATTGGGTGGCGCCTAAATAGTAACGCCTGTTTTTTCGCGTAAGTGGTACGCTAAAGTACATCAACTGTAGAATTGTCACTGCTAACATCTAATTCAATCAATCTTAATCCCATTCGACTTTATCCAGCGCTTTTCGTACCTCAAAAAGGGAGCAATCCGTTAATGAAACGAGCTGACTAACTGACATCGTTGGATTTCGTTCAATGATAATACGTAACTCAGCCGGAGTTAATTGAGGTTTTTCATCATTAATTTTTTTTGCAAGCCATAACCAGCTACTTTCATCAGTTTGATAAATTAATGTGGTTATTTCTCTAATCTGATCATGGTCAGCCTGTAACAGCCAGTTTCTCGAACGCCCCTTGCGAGATAACGTTGCTCCAGTCGACTTTATACCCTGCTTAAGAATTTCGGTATTCGTGGTTCTTTTCACAAAACCATTCAGGATGAAATTCACTGGTGTTACCATTTAAATATCGCCTTCATTAGTTATCCTGGAACACATCATTTACTGTTTCGTCTAGTTGTTTATCGTACAGCACTAACAATAAGAATAGGCCAGATATTGCACCTAACAAAGTCAATCCCATATCCGACTGAGTATCCAAAATATAACCTCGTGTCCCTAGAAATGCCTCTGCATCTTCGCCAGAAGCTAACGCTACCCACCACTCAATCAGCTCATAGAATGCACGGAAGGCTAAACAAATAGAAGCAATATACTTATACCGTATACAATCACCCCCAAGCGGCAACCAAATTATGCGGCACATCTAAATGATCCAACACTCGCGCTACCACAAAATCTATCATATCTTGAACACTTAGAGGTTTATGATAAAACCCCGGGGATGCAGGCATAATCATTGCTCCCATGCTTGATAGCTTCAGCATATGCTCAAGATGAATAATAGATAATGGCATCTCTCTTGGCACTAAAATAAGCTGGCCCACCGGAGGGTTTTAGAGAGGCATGGAGACAATTGCCGATTATTAAACAAGTAAGAGCAATGTCTCCCAAAACAATCACTTCACCAAAATGCCAGCAAATTGTATTTGAAGGCCCTGATGTAGACTTAGGCAAATTCCCCATTCAAACATGCCGGCCTGAAGGCTGCTCTTATCGGATGGCCGTCGTTAGCATTAAAAAATCCTACCCTGGCTATGCTGCTCGTATCATGATGGGTATTTGGTCTTTTTTACGGCAATTTATGTATACCAAGTTTATTGTTGTTGATGATATCGACCCTCGAAATTGGAACGATGTGATCTGGGCAATGACAACACGCATGGACCCATGCTAGAGACACAACCACCCTGAAAAACACCCCTATTGACTATTTGTATTTTGCATCACCTGTTTCAGGATTAGGCTCAAAAATGGGATTTGATGCAACGAATAAAATGGCAAAGGGGACAACTACCAAGCCGACGCCCAATGGAGTCTGACTCTGGCAGAACTATCTGAAGGCTCACAAACAACGCTAGGTGCATTACACCGATCATGGCAATAATCAAATATACCTGCAGTTATGATCCATCTAATTTTGTGACACTATCCGCTTCTCCAAAAGAGTATCAACATGAAAATATCTCTCGGCCCCATATTGTATTTTTGGTCAAAAGACACATTACTTGAGTGTTACCAGAAAGTAGCCAAATCACCCGTTGATATTGTTTATCTTGGCGAAACAATCTGCTCAAAACGTCGATCGCTGGATACTAATGACCGGATGGAAATTGCATCAATGTTACAAGATGCAGATAAAGAAGTCGTCTTATCAACGCTCGCCTTAATCGAAGCCGAATCAGAATTGTCTTCTGTCAAGCGAGTGATAAGCAATGGAAGCTTTGCCGTAGAAGCTAATGATTTTGGTGCAATACAACTCGCCATTGAAAATAATGTACCCTTTATCGTGGGGCATTCGGTAAATTTATACAACGCACATTCCGTTTCCTTACTGGCAAACAAAGGTATGAAATGCTGGGTGATGCCAGTGGAATTATCAAAATCCAATTTATCGGCTATTTTAAAAGAAAGAGAAAATATATCCAGCCTCGCTTCCTTTGCATGTGAAACAGAAATCTTTAGCTATGGTCGCCTCCCCCTAACATATTCCGCACGCTGTTTTACCGCCAGAGCATTTGATACTCCCAAAGATCAATGCCAATTCAAATGTATCGATTTTCCAGAGGGCATCCCTCTTTATAGCCAGGAAGAGCAATCTCTTTTTCAAATTAATGGCATACAAACCCAGTCTCATCAAACCTGCAATCTATTACAAGAATGGAAAACAATGCAGACCATGGGTGTAGATATCATGCGGATTAGTATCAGTGACATTGATGAAATAAATATTATCAATCAATTACATCACTTAATCTCAGAAAAAAACAACACGAGCAACACGATCCCTCTATTAAATACGGAACAATGCAACGGCTATTGGCACGGAGACACTGGAATCGAATGGAGAGCATAATTACGACTAGGGGTTATGTGCCCTTATATAGTGAGAACTATACTATTTGTTGTACTAAAACTGCAATCAATCCGCTCGGACGAGACGGCTACTTATCCTTGTGAATTCAAACGGTCGTTGATAGAAACATAATCAGCAGCACCAGTCGCCCTAGGTCCGGCATTAAGGCGATGTCCGAATAACCGAATTCTTTCAGCCCTAAATGTCGGCAGCGTTTTGTGAGTTCAACCGGTCGATGCAACACACGTACAAAACCTCACAGCAGGTGTCTCGTAGTCTAACGTGTTTCTAGGTCGTTCGTTAAGTCGTCTAGCAACGTTCGTTGAATAAACGTCCTAGACTAACTTATAAGTACTGAACATATCCTTTTAACATGTCCCTCAAAACGCTCCAGAAAACTTATGGCGCTTGCGTTACGGTACGCGCAGACGCGGCACTGCTAATTTTACGTTTGCCCATCCAAATAAAACCAACTACGGCCAGCAGTAACACTCCACCAATAAGAGGACGGTACATTATCCATGCCACCGCAATCGTCGACAATGCACTTATCGCCGCTAGAACAAAGGCAATAAACCCCGTACCTGCCCCGACAATATTGCCAATAAATGGCACAATATCGGCAACTACCGATAACGGTTTTAATACCATTGCAAGCCCCATGGCCATGACTACAAAACCCACCAAACGCAATATCCAGGTTAAGGTTTCGTTATCATCCTGCGCCTTCTCGAACATTGCCTGCGCATTCACCATGCCCCCTTGCAGCAAATTAATGGTACCGCCAACACGGGTTTGATAAGGCTGAAATGAATCATCTTGTTGTTGAGCTACCAAGCTCACCTGGGTGGGTCGAATCACACTAAAACTCACCTTAAGGTCGCCAATATCAGGCTGACTTGGATTATTACCCATATAATAACCACCATCCAACAATTGGATGGCCTTGCCTAATCCGTTAGGCAAGGCATTCGCGCTAACATCCAAACGCTCATATTGATCAATCTTACTCACCAAGCTTTCGGGTAACAAAAAGGCTCCAACCGTTATATGTTTCGCCTGGAATGAGCGAGAGCTATGAGCCATCGAATGCGGATTGTTGTAACCGCTTTTTTTAAATCCACTCGAATCAATCTGCTGGCTGCTCCACGTTTTTTCATAACGATACGTTGTAATGGTCTTTTCACTTCCACCCAGCTCTTTTTGCTTCTGCGTGTCCTCCTCCTCTTTCCATTGATACATGCTCACCGAACGTTTCAGCTTTAACCCTAGCGCCTGAACAGCAAAGGTTACGTCTTGCAGCGTCTCATCGGTGGTCGCCAACCCCGACACATGCACCAACTGGCCGTTATTGCCCGGCACAACAGAATCACTGCCAACCGAAATAACCGCCCCACCTCCCTCTTCTAGCGTCTGCATTCGATCTACTGCTCGTCCTTCATTCCAAAAGAGTAACGGAAAACCCACAACAAATAGAATAAGACCAAAAAAGATCCCCTTAATTGAGCTGCCAATTCGGCTTAACCACCCTTGAGAACTAACTTCGGTGAATTCATCTGACATCGACTTGATTTCCTTATTGAGTTGAATAGGTAACTATCTTGTTCACAAATTGCTCTACATCATGACGGAAATGAAAAGGTTTCACTCTGCCATGAGCGATATTAAGGCTGTCATGGGCATCAACCCATTCGTTATTTATACCGTCGATGACGACTGTAGCTTCCATTGCTGCCTACCTAACATTGAGCGTTGCTCTGATCCTTAAATAGGTCGTCATAGAAAGACATTTACGACGCAAAGAAAACACGATTATTAAAGTTGTGCGGCCACAACAGTTGCATCGCAATTAGTCGCATTGGGTAATTGCGAACAAAGACAGAAGACGATCACTTTGTGTCACAAAACTGTCAGCGAGTCACATCACTTTACCAGCATACTGAAAGTCACTCCCGCTGTGGGCGAGTACTTTATTTATAAATAGTGCCCCCCCCCCCTAATACTATCTCTGGACTGCGTAATTGGACTGTTACTGGGTATTCCCTCATAGATTGAAACCACATATTAGGCCGATGAGATAGAACGCAATTGAGGGCAGTGTTTATATTGCTGCCATTTGGGAGATCGGCTAAATGGGCAAGTTCTTCCAGTCAGCTGACAAGAAAAACCTGGCATATAAATTGATTTTTACTCGATAGCTGGCATCACAGACTTAGTGTTTCTTAGAACACCAGAATTCACTTTTTAACATTTCCTCTATATTAAGAAATACAGCACATCCGCTTAAGGCCCACAAGTTTCCTAAGAACTTCTGATCCGAACTGGCGCATCCCACGAATTCAGCTCTTATTTCTGACTTACCACTTTCAAACAGCATGCCGAGAGCCTCCATGATGACGTCCTTAAACTCACTCAACACCGCGCTATAACTTTGGCTTTTCGTTACAGTATCAGACAAATTTTCGCTTACTAAAAAATTTTATCACCAGCCCATGAACCCAACAATTCTGGCTTTTCTTCAATATCTAGTAGCAGTAATCCGACTGCGCCTCCGTATAATCCACATAAGGTAGTAACGCTCTATATCAAAGCACTCACTAGGCTAATAGCGTTAAGAGAACCTAGCACTATTTCAAAACCAAACCCTTGCTTAGTTCGCTTAGTGGGTTCGCCGTCTGTTACCCAGCTTACACCGCGTCCTAACGCATATCCTAGATAAAATATTGTTGCGCTTATGAGAGAGGTCAGCCTCAATTCTGGTACCAGAATACCTAACAAAACAACAATACCAAAAAACGCTGTGATAACTCCCGCACCGCGCATCTCACTCGTCAAATCGTGGTCGTTTCGTAAATTGTTGGATGAATCACTCAAAAAGGTGTCCAAGCACAATGAACTGCTTGGTCTAAGCAGGCGCATAGTACCTGCAAAAACTAGCAAAGCCCCTCCTAAAAACAGTGTAATACTTTGAAATATTTCCATTCTTTACCTCATAATATTTGGTCGGAATTTATGAACGTTTAAACGCATGATTCCTGTACGGGTTAACCCCATTATTTCATAAAGATCGTGGCTGCTTTGTCCCGTTTGCGCAATATTTTATGTGAGTTTTGAGCTGCTAATGAATCTAGCAAAATCCTTAAAGTAATTAGATTATTTATAAGATTTAAAAATTTTCGAATAATTATGCGAATCTACTGCCTTCCCAGTTTCTATGAAGTACTTCAAGCCAAAAAGGTGTTGAACGAGACCTTTCCCTAACTGACCTCTCATCAAATATTTCATAAACCCTGGAGAAAATGAAACAAAAGAAGTCATCTTTACTTCCGTCACTTCCTTGCTTGTCATACTTCCAATTGAAGACAATTCATAGGTGGCAGACATTTCTTTTATAAATGGAAGGTTATGTTCTGTCACTACAACCGTAAAGCTATTATTTTCATCTATTTCAGTTATCTTTTCGTCGAGAGATAACTTGTCATTAAACTGGCAATGCCTTTCACAATTCAATTCGCCATTTGTTGCATTGTGCATATAGTTTGAAGATATCATTCCTGGATTGTGTACATGAATATCACCATACTGTGTGAATAGAACCTCCCATGTTTTTTCTTTTGGGGCATTAATTACTTCTCTAAATTCTGACTTATTCATTAATATGCTTACCTCTAATAGTACTGCACAAAATATCTAAAACCGCGAAAATAAAAAGTGGTACTTTTAATTTTCCGACTGCCTTTATTTGTTAGACCTTACATCTCTGGCATAGAACCAGATTTAGGTAACGCGGGATCCATATGATCCAAAGATGTGTCGCTACTAGCATAAACCACCATTGTTGGCTTGAAATATTCAAGATCGTTAAGGCTATCAGCGCAAAGAAACTCCAACTGCGGGATACCACTCTTCTCCGCATATACATGTGAACCACAATGAGGACAGAAGCCTCTTTTACAATTTTTCCGCTTTCAGCTTGTTTCTCGTGGTAAGCCAGCTCACCACTTATGGATAGACTTCTGCGGGGCACAGCTATATTTGCAATATGCCCAACCCCACTAATTATCTGGCAATCAGTCCATTGGCAGAGGCCTTCCATAACAGGGTCATCTGTACAGCTATGGCATATAAAAACCACAGCGACATTCTCCCGACAAATTGGAAATTGCCCCCCCCCTGTTATAGTTACTTACGATATTGAAGTGACCTGAGCTTATACTAGTGACTTCAATATCGCAAGTAATTGAGTTACTATTTCTGTAACGCTGCAGAGAGGTTTGGCATGAGTTCCGACAATCAATTTTTACGTTCTGGATGCCCGATTGTGAACGGGTTGGATATATTTGGTGATAAGTGGACATTAGTTATTATTAGGGACCTAGTCTGTGGCAAAGAAACTTATTCTGAGCTAGCTGACTCACCTGAGAAGATACCCACAAACAGGCTGGCAGAAAGATTGAAAATGCTAGAAGCCGAAAATATGTTAGTAAAAGAGCTATATCAGTCGAAACCCAAAAGATATAAGTATGTGTTAACAACAAAAGGGAGGGATATCTTACCAATTCTTCAAGACATCGCTAAATGGGGCAACAATTACGTCGAAGGAACATGGATTCCCCTAGAGTGGTTTATGGAGGCTACCTAACGCTTGCATGAACTGTATTAGTTCCGACTTAATCTGACACATCCTCTTGAAAAAGAGAGAGTTACCCGTTTTTATAAAGGTGTCTAATCTTAAATCAAAAGAGAACTCTCTATGTAGTGGCGCAGTGAATCTGGCCACCCTGCAATCGATTGACAAAACCACCCTGCAAATTAAGGTGTATCTTCAAAACTTCGAATGACTGCTATGAAGATTTATGGGGTTCTATCAATAGAAGCAGATACCCCATATTGCAATCGAATACCTCTCATGGCCTTATACCTAAAATGACCGCGCTATAAACAGGCTGTGTGAAAACGTAATTCAAGTATAATGCCCTTATTGTTTTTCTAGGGCATTTTATGAAGCGTTTTATTGAAGAAAAAAGTCGGTCACAGAACACATTGTTCCCCGAGTCACTGGATG
>CAJXZM010000060.1 GCA_913063125.1 uncultured Gammaproteobacteria bacterium
AGTAGCGTTATTGCCTTACACTGATCAGCACGATTAAGTGAGGGTAGCCAGTTGTTTGTAAAGCTGGCCGAAAAAGCTGTGAGTGGGCGCTTACAAGCCCTGCTTATAGCCGCAGCCGTGGGCTTTATGCCTATGCTGTCCTGGGGTGCGGCCATTGTTATTGCATTGGTTGCTCTTAGGAAAGGCTCTGCCGAAGCTATGTGGCCCTTTGTAGGAGCAATGATTCCTGCTGGGATTGCTTGGTCTGTAGGAGATATGAGTGCCGTAGGCATTCTCTTTTGCGGGTTGGCGGGAGCATTAGTATTAGCAAATACAAGACAACTAGGAATGGCTCTGCCAGCGATAGCGTTTGTCGCAGTCTTGATGAAAGGCGTGGTGGGTTTTTTCCCAGAGCAAACAGCGTTGCTCTATGAGCAATACAGTATGATGCTAGAGCAACTAAAGAGTGACGGTTTTGAGCAAATCAATATCGAAACTCAGCAGTTTGTTACTTATAGTATTGTATGGAGTAGTGCGTGGCTAGGGGCGTTGTCTCTGCTGCTTGCTCGCTGGTTGCAAGCCAGGTTGTTTAACCCGGGTGGATTCCAAAAAGAATTTCACCAATTGCGTCTATCACCTCTTGTAACAGGAGTGTTGGTCGCAGGGGTAGCAGCAGGGCAGGTGGTGCCAATGTTGGAAGGAACTCTTCCTGTGTTTGTGATGCCGATGATGATAGCCGGTTTTGGCTTGTTTCATGGTGTTGCTCGGCTGAAGAGGCTCGGCACAACACCTCTTGTAATAATGTATGGCTCTCTTGTGGTTATGGGCCCTTTTGCAATGCTTTTATTGATGGTTGCTGCGATAACCGACAGTTTTTCAAACTATAGAGACAAGATGGTTCCATCAGAATAGCTTTGCAGAAATACAAATAGCAAAGTCGGAATTATCTTAACTGGAATTGTAAAGCTACAAATCTTGAAACAAAGAGGTAAACGTAATGAACGTTATACTATTAGAAAAGACTCGTAATCTAGGTGACCTAGGCGAGCAAGTATCTGTAAAAGCTGGGTACGGCCGTAACTTCCTTATCCCATTGGGAAAGGCTGTTCCTGCTACTGAAACAAACGTTAAGCACTTTGAAGAACGTCGTGCTGAGTTAGAGAAGAAAGCCGCTGATTCTTTGGCTGCAGCTCAAGCTCGTTTAGGGAAAATCCAAGGTCTTGGTACTGTTATTATCACATCTAAAGCCGGAGACGAAGGTAAGTTATTCGGATCTATCGGTCCTCGTGATATTGCAGATGCCATCACTTCTGCTGGTTCAGATGTACAGAAGAGTGAAGTATTACTTCCTCTTGGTGCTATCCGCCAAGCAGGTGAGTATGAAATTAACATTCAGGTTCATGCTGATGTTACTGGTGCTATTACTCTTTCTGTTGTTCCTGAGTAAGCATTAGAGCTTTCTAGCTCTCGGTAGGCTGTATCGTCTGCCACTATCAATAGCTCGTCGCACTTTGTGCTTCGGGCTATTGGTTTTTCTGGGGGCAGCGTTATACTCTGGTAGTTAGTCATATTTCAACCAAAAGTTCTCCACGTAAAGATGATCAAATTGTATGAGTGATTTTGAAAGAGAACGTCCTGCCCCTCTAGATTTTGATACTAGCGCCTTAAAAGTTCCCCCGCATTCATTGGAAGCTGAGCAATCTGTGCTGGGTGGTTTGATGCTGTCGAATGCAGCGTTTGATGATGTATCTGAATTGGTTACTGAGGTGGATTTTTATCGCCGCGATCATCGGTTGATTTTTCGAGCAATGATTCAATTGGTTGCGGAAGATAAGCCTTTCGATGTGGTCACCTTAGGTGAGGTACTTGATAATTCTGATCTGCTAGAAGAAGCCAGCGGCATGGCTTATTTGGCTGAGCTAGCCAAAAATACACCAAGTGTAGCAAACATTAAAGCTTATGCTGATATTGTTCGTGAGCGTTCGGTCTTACGGCAAATGATACAGGTGTCGAACGAAATTGCTGATAGTGCATTTTCACCAGAAGGTCGCAGTAGTGCTGATATTCTGGATGAGGCTGAGCGTAAAGTATTTGCGATTGCGGAGCAGGGGACTAAGCAAGGTGGTCCGGTTCCCATCAAGGATATCCTTAAAAACACAGTTGATAAAATTGATGAGCTATTCACCTCTGGCGATGCAATTACCGGTGTGACTACGGGTTTTAAAGATCTTGATGAGATAACGTCTGGTATGCAGACGTCGGATTTGATTATTGTTGCCGCACGACCTTCGATGGGTAAGACAACATTTGCAATGAATCTCGTTGAGAATGCTGCAATTAGAACAGGCAAGCCCGTATTGGTTTTTAGTATGGAGATGCCGTCGGAATCGCTAGTGATGAGAATGATTGCGTCTTTAGGTCGAATTGATCAAACACGCGTGCGTAACGGTAAATTAGAAGAAGATGATTGGCCTCGTTTTAATTCTGCAATCAGTATGTTAGCGGAACAAAAGTTATTTATTGATGATGGTGCAAGTCTGTCCCCCTCCGAAGTGCGAGCTAGAGCTAGGCGTATTGCAAGGGATCAAGGTGAGATTGGTATGATCATGGTGGATTACTTGCAATTGATGCAGGTGCCGGGGGCGGAAAGTCGTGTGGCTGAGATATCTGAAATATCCCGCTCATTGAAAGCATTGGCAAAAGAATTAGAGTGCCCAGTTGTTGCGCTTTCACAGCTAAACCGTGGCTTGGAGCAGCGACCCAATAAACGCCCGATTAACTCTGATTTGCGTGAATCAGGAGCGATAGAGCAGGATGCTGACGTTATTATGTTTATTTACCGTGATGAAGTTTATAACGAAGAAAGTGAAGATAAAGGCGTTGCAGAAATTATTATTGGTAAACAACGTAACGGACCTATTGGTACAACACGTCTAGCGTTTGTAGGTAAGTTCTCTCGCTTTGAGGACTTGGCTCATGATGTTTATGGCGGTGGTGGAGAGTATTAATGAGTCGTGGGACTTGTGCTGTTATTGATCTTGCTGCGCTTAGACATAACTACAGCGTAATAAAACGGCGTGTTGCTAATAGTAACGTATTGGCCGTTGTAAAAGCGGATGGTTACGGTCATGGAATGACCTCGATTGCAAAAGCATTACCCCAAAGTGATGGCTTTGGTGTGGCAATTCTTGAAGAGGCTTTGTTGTTACGAGCTGCGGGAATTACACAAAAAATTGTGATGTTGGAAGGTGCGTTATCATTAGAGGAATTAAAGCAAGCGAGCGTGTCGAATGTTGATGTTGTTGTGCATCAGCTAGAGCAGTTGACCGATATTGAAAAAGTAAGTGCAGAGGTGCTGTCTGGTGGTACTACGTTAGGTGCTTCTCTTAATGTGTGGCTAAAGATTGACACGGGAATGCATCGATTGGGTGTGGATCCTTCTGATGTATTGAATGCATATCAACGATTGAAACAATGTGCCTGGGTGCAATCCATAACATTGATGAGTCACTTCTCTTGCGCAGGTGAAATAGGTACTGTCGTGAGTGATGCGCAGTACAGCGTGTTTAATCAGCTGCATCAGAGTTTATTGGAAGCCCCCGCTTTCTTAGGGCATTTGTTGCCTGCTAGTTTAGCGAATTCTGGGGGTGTTTTTCAGGATGACCGGAATCATTTTGATTGGGTGCGGCCAGGCATAGCATTGTATGGTAGCAGTCCAATGGAGGGCCAATCAGCAGAGGATCTTGGGTTAAAACCTGTTATGACATTGGTGTCTCGTATTATTGCTTTGAGACATGTGCCGCAAGGAGAGAGTGTTGGTTACGGAGCGAGCTGGACGGCAAAGGCTGCTACTCACGTTGCAATTGTTGCGATAGGTTATGGCGACGGATACCCGAGGCATGTGAAGGAAGGGGCTCGTGTGCTAGTGGACGGTTCTTTGTGTGATGTTGTTGGAAGGGTTTCTATGGATATGATAGCTGTAGATGTTAGTAGTGTTAGCGCCGTAGCGTTAAATGACGCTGTGACGTTGTGGGGTAATGGTTTGCCGGTAGAGCATGTTGCGGAGTGGGCGGGAACGGTTAATTACGAATTATTATGTCAGGTAACAGATCGTGTCGATCATCGTTACCTGGGCGTGCAAGGGTAGAATATATGCCTTGGTGGGCTTCGTTATATATTGCATTTATCTTAATGTCATTACCTTTTGGCTTGGTAACCATTCATCGGCTTGAGCAAGACCTATTGCACCCGGTGGGTGGGTTGTTGTCTTCGTTACTTAGTGTTTCTTTTGTGATGAGTTACTTTTTACCCGGGTTGCTGCCGTATCAAGGTGTTCAAACGTGGCTGTTGTTAGGGTTTGTGTTGTGCTGGGATGGATATAGTTTTCTACGATTGAAGGATCGACTGTCGGAAGTTGTTGAGCAAGCAGATGAATCTGTTGATATGCAAGGAGCTTCGTTTTTTGTTGGGTTGATATTGATTCTGCCTGCATATATCTGGGGCTTTCTAGTTTGCATGCGGGCAACCTATTAGGGTTCATTTTTAATAAAAGATTTGATTAAAGGTTCTGTATGGCAAAGGCAAAAACACGATATGCATGTACGGATTGTGGTAGCGACTTTCCAAAATGGGCGGGTCAGTGTGGTGACTGTGGTGCGTGGAATACATTAACCGAGTTTGTGCCCGATAGTGCAGGCCCGGCCGCTCGGAAAGGGACTGGGTATGCTGGTGAGTCAAAAAAAGTGACCACAATGGCAGAGATTTCTATTGAAAATTGCTCCCGCACGCCAACTGGATTAAATGAACTGGACCGAGTGTTAGGCGGCGGCTTGGTGGATGGCTCTGTCGTGTTAATTGGTGGAGATCCAGGTATTGGTAAATCGACCATTCTGCTGCAAACAATGACCTTTTTAGGCGCTAATTCAACGGCGTTATATATCACCGGTGAAGAATCATTACAGCAGGTAGCGATGCGTGCGCGGCGCTTGGGGTTGGCTCAAGATAAAATGCGAATCATGTCTGAAACGGTGGTGGAGAATATTCTCGCTACGGCAAAAAAAGAGCGTCCATCGGTAATGGTGGTTGATTCCATTCAGACAGTATATTCAGATGCGTTGAGCTCGGCCCCTGGGGGGGTGTCTCAGGTTAGGGAGTGTGCGGCAGCATTGGTACGTTATGCCAAACAATCGGGAACGGCATTGTTTTTGGTTGGCCATGTGACAAAAGAAGGGGCATTGGCAGGGCCTCGCGTGTTGGAGCATATGGTGGATAGTGTGCTGTATTTCGAGGGTGAGCAGGATAGCCGTTTCCGTATTATTCGGGCAGTTAAGAATCGCTTTGGTGCGGTGAATGAGTTGGGCGTATTTGCGATGACCGACCGTGGATTAAAAGAGGTCAGTAACCCTTCTGCGATATTCTTATCCCGATATGAGCACCCTGTTCCTGGCAGTGTGGTAATGGTAACGCGTGATGGAACGCGCCCCTTATTGGTAGAGGTGCAGGCATTGGTTGATGATAGTCAGCTTGGCAATCCAAGGCGTGTGGCGGTAGGTTTGGATCAGAACCGTTTGGCTATGCTGTTAGCTGTGCTAAATCGCCATGGTGGTGTTGCGACTATGGGGATGGATGTTTTTCTGAACGTGGTTGGTGGTGTTAAGGTTCTGGAGACGGGCTCTGATATGGCGGTGTTGGTCGCGGTGATGTCGAGTTTACGAAATTTGGCGCTTGATAATCATCTGATTGTTTTTGGCGAGGTGGGCTTGTCGGGGGAAATTCGCCCTGTACCAAACGGTCAGGATCGCTTAAAAGAAGCGGCAAAGCATGGCTTTAAAAGAGCGATTGTACCTAAGGCAAATGCCCCTAAAGATCCAATTGATGGTATGGAAATTGTTGGGGTGAGTTGGTTATCTGAGGCGCTAGAAGCTGTGACTTAGCTTGATTCAAGGCTAATTTATCCTGCTGGCTTAGTTACTATGGAAGCTATCTAAGTCAGTATAAAGTGAGAGTGCTTCAAGTTCTCGCTCCAGCAAGTCACTGTTGCCGGTATTTAGTTCTACAATACGGCGTAGGTGAGAGGCGCTGTCCACGTCCATATGCTCACAGACCATTCCTATATGGCTATCTTCTACGTGGGTGATTTTCCCTTCAACCTCTATTTGTGTGTTGTTGTCAGATAATGTGAGTTTAAGGATTATTTCACCCCCGAGCTCAAGAGGGGCATTTTCTGGCCGTTGAACAAGCGCACCTTTAAGCGAAATATCAATTACCTGTGTATCCCACTGGTCCTCTGGTGTAATTAGGGTTGCTATTGCGTCAAACTGAATGCGAGTGAAGTGTCGTTTTTCGGTCATTTTGAGCACTTTTTGATTAGGAGGGACTGGTCTGGAGCCCTCAAGCAAGTTTAAGATGTTATTACCTTAATGGTAGACTAGAAATGCTTCAAATAAAGGGATAATGTCCAGAATTAGGTACGGTGAGCTTCCATCTAGTTGATTGGTGGTGCTTTTCTTTGCGTGGATTAAGCTAATAAATTAGAGGGAGAAAAGGATGAATGTAAAACGTGTGGTTGCACAGGGTTGCGTAATTGCGGTTATTGGATTAATTGCTGGTTGTGGTCAATTAATGGTCAAGACGGGTCAGGGTAAAGATATTACCCAGGTTCGCCCGTTGTATACACAGGTTAATTTGCACCCTGATCAAAATAGAGGCCGCTTGTATGCGTTAAATTTTCAACGGGCGGGGTTGCTGCCTCTTTGCACCGAAGTTGAGATTTTGGGGATTAAGAACAAGGCTATGAAATTTCAGGTGAAGTCTACAGGCATGGAATATTCTTATATAACACATCGCAGAATAGAAGGAGGGTTGGCGGAAGTTATACCTACATACTTTGGAGAGCGGTGTAACACGGATAAGGTAAAGAGCTTAAGTAAGCTTGATAGAAAGGGTGTTAAAGATGGGCAAGTTTTGAAGGGAATGACAAAAAGGGGTGTTGAATATGCTATTGGTTATCCGCCCAAACACCGAACGCCTTCACCTGACTTGAATACCTGGGTTTATTGGGTGAATAGATATAAAACAATGAGTGTTACTTTTAATGCAAAGGGTAAGGTGGAGAGTGTCCAAGGTAAACAGTATTAAAAGCAGTTAGGTGGTGAGCATTCGGGAATGCTCAATTATTTGTTAGAAAAGGCGCCTCTAGTAAGGTGCCTTTTCTATTTTTAGGTGCTAAACATTAACCAAAAGTTGTTATCGGTAATGGTGGGGCTACGGGGTTTTTGGTAGAATTGCGCAACTTTTCGGTATCTGTGTGGCAGAGAGCAAATGGACGCTCTGAAGCGGTATTCATTTTCCTTCTAGTTTATTGATTAATAACAGTATTTCTGGTTTTCTTGGTTGTTAGTGGGGTTCCTGTATGGATAATAATGCTATCCATTTACATGTAAAGCAGTGGTATGCCTGGGCTCCCGGTATAGAAGGAGCTGGCCAATGGCGGCAATGGGCTGAGGGTTCACTGATGCCAGATTTTGAAGACGTGCCTGCCTTGCCTTTTATTAAGCCAATGTTACGCCGGCGTTTGAGCCAATTAAGTAAAATGGCAGTGAAGGTCGCTTTTGAGTGTCTCAATAAAGAAAATGATGATTTCAATGCAGATAGAACTGTTTTTTGTTCACGTCACGGCGAATTAACAAGGACAGTAGGGCTGTTGGAGACGCTTGCCAGTGGGAATGAATTATCACCAACAGGGTTTAGTTTGTCAGTGCATAATGCGGCATCAGGGCTGTATTCAATCGCAAGAGCTGATACTGCACCTTCCGTGTCGATTGCCGCTGGTCGGGATACCTTGATTGAGGGTGTGCGAGAAGCTGCAACGTTATTGACAGAGGATGGTATCCATACCGTATTGGTGGTTGTGGCTGATGAGCCCTTACCGTCCTATTTATCGGAATATGCAGATGAAGAACAGAGGTCGTTTGCTTTAGCTTTGTTGTTGTCAAAAGCAGATATTAACGCGAATTGCTCATTTCGTGCGCTGTATGATCGAGAGAAAGGAATCGAACGACAGGAACCGCAATCGTTGGAATTTATTCGGTTTACGTTGTCTGGTGTGAGCTCTGCAGTTATGCCAGGGGCTCGTTGTGATTGGTTGTGGCAGAAAGATGTTTAATCGAATTAATTATTGTTGGCGCTTGGCAGCAACAGGGATTAGTTTTTCGATTTTTGGGCTAGGCGGGGTATTGTTAAGTCTGACTGTTTTTCCTGTGGTGAATCTATTGATATGGAATGATAAAAAGCGAAAGGTGGTTGGGCAGTATATCGTGCATTTATCTTTTCGTTTTTTTATTGGGTTTATGAGTCGTGTGGAAATCTTAGACTATGAAATTATTGGACGAGAAAAATTAGGAGGGCCACCTAGTTTAATTCTAGCGAATCACCCTTCACTAATTGATGTTGTGTTTTTGATTTCTTTTATGAAAAAAGTAGATTGTATTGTTAAACAGTCACTTTTACGGAATCCGTTTACCATTGGTCCAGTGAGGGCAGCAGGATATATTGGAAATAGTGGTGCAGAAAGATTGGTTGATGATTGTGTTCAAAGTCTAGCGTCGGGGAACTCGTTAGTAATGTTTCCGGAAGGTACTCGAAGTAAGTCAGGGCATCCTCTACGCTTTCAGCGAGGAGCAGCCAATATGGTGGTTAGGGCTGGATGCCCTATTCGACCTGTGACTATTAGCGTTAACCCTACGACCTTAACGAAAGCAGAAAAGTGGTATCAGATACCATTGACAAAAGTTAAAGTGGTTATTCGTGTTGGCGATGATTTAGATGTCATGCCGTTGATCTCATCTGCTCCCAATCAAACAATTGCTACAAGGCTATTGACCCGTTATTTAGAAGAATACTTTACTGAGGAGGTAAAAGAAAATGGCTGATTTAGCAGCAGAAATCAAACAGCTTATTATTGAGGCGCTTGATTTGGAAGATATGACAGTTGAAGATATTAACAGTGATGAGCCTTTGTTTGGTGAGGGTTTAGGGCTGGATTCAATTGATGCTTTAGAACTTGGATTGGCGTTAAAAAACAAGTATCAAATTACTATTGACGCGGAGTCTGAAGATACGAAGAAACACTTTGCATCGGTTTCGGCTTTGGTAGCGTTTATTTCGGAAAATTCAGAAGGGTAATATGATGAAGACAAAAGAAGAATTGTTTGCAGAGCTACAAGATATTTTCGTGGAATTGTTTGAGTTAGATAAAGGTGATGTGACATTGGAAGCAACCTTATATGACGAGCTTGATATCGATAGTATTGATGCGGTGGATCTAGTTGTGAAGCTAAAAGAAGTGACTGGCAAGAAAATTCAGCCTGAAGAATTTAAAGCTGTTCGAACAGTGAATGATGTGGTTGAAGCGGTATATGCGCTGCAATAACACAATCGAAACGAATGTTGAAACGTGCGTTTAACGAAGTGACTTGATGTTATTAAAAGTGATTGTTGGAATATTGGTGCTCCTGTATCCTGTTGCCGTTTATTATGGTTTACAGGTATTTGAAGTAAAAACACTTGGCATCCTATTGCTAGGCGTGCTGGTTGTGCGCATGTTCCTGTCGAAAGCATCATCAACTAAGCAGTTGTTGTTGGTTTCGGCTGGAGGGGTTTTATTGGCAAGTATTATTGTGTTTACGAATGATGCCCTGTATTTGAAACTGTACCCTGTACTGATGAATGTGTTGATGTTCTTAGTATTCTTTACCAGCCTCTTCCGGCCGCCTAGTGTGGTCGAGCGTTTGGCTCGAATTCGTGAGCCGGAGCTGGATGCTCACGCTGTTGCTTATACAAGAAAAGTGACAATGGTATGGTGTGTTTTCTTTCTAATGAACGGGTCGGTCGCGTTGTGGACAGTGCTCGCTGGTACGATGGCTCAGTGGACGTTATATAACGGTTTAATCTCCTATATCCTGCTTGGGGTATTAATGGCTGCAGAATTTGTTGTGCGTTTGTGGGTGAAAAAACATAAAGGTGAAATCGGTAATGCCTGAAATTAAACCCGTTGATGTTATGTCTCTTAATGATGAGAACGTTCCTGGTGTGAGACGGCTTGGTGAGTTGTTCTGTTCTGGGCGAAGTGCAGGCGAGTGTGTTGCCTGGTCTGGTGCACAAAAAGTGGCTGCCCCCGGCATTACCTTCGGCCAATTTCAGCAGGACGTTGCTGCTCTAATTGCTGTTTTGGCTGCTGGTGACAATGAAGGGAAAAAGTGGGCGCTGTATTGTGAGGATAGCTATCGGTTCTTAGTCGGGCTTATTGCGCTATTACACAGTAATATCACTCCTGTTTTGCCGATGAATATACAGTCTGGAGTGATTGAAGCATTGGCTCGCCGAGTTGATGGGTTTGTTTCTGATTCGGATGTATTGTCTAGTCAAGTTGCATTGGGTATTGAGAACAATACGCTACCAGTAGTTACTTTACCTTTATCTGCAGTCAAATCTTTGAGCTCAGAAGAATCAATGAAATTGCAGAGTGCAATCGATTTCTCTGCACGAACGATAGAGATTTACACGTCTGGCTCTACCGGTGACCCAGAAGTAATTGTTAAGAAAATAGGTCAGTTTGAAGAGGAAGTCATTACTTTAGAGCGTTGTTGGGGAGACAGTCTAGGGATGGTGGCATATGTTGCGACGGTGTCACATCAACATATTTACGGATTGCTTTTTCGGTTACTTTGGCCTGTTTGTACTGGACGTATATTCTTTTCAACGCGTTTTGAATTCCCCGAAAGTATGGCTGCTGCTATTAAAAAATTTAAGGAGAGTGAAGGTGGTCGAGTGGTTATGGTCTCCAGTCCTGCGCATATTAAGCGGGTTTCCGAAAATGCAGGGCTGACTAATATAGGGTTGTATGGTCCTGTCACCTTTTCTTCTGGCGGGCCGTTGGCATTTGATGCGAATATGCATTACCAGTCGATTACCGGCAGTCAAGTTACTGAGGTGTTTGGTAGTTCGGAAACGGGTGGTATAGCATGGCGTTCATTGAGGGAGGGCGTAATCGAAAGCGATGATAACTTAGGTTGGATACCATTTGAGGGTGTCGAGCTTTCACTTGTTGATGGGTTATTAGAGGTTAAGTCGAAACATTGTGTTGCTTCTGATGACGCGTTTCAAATGGCGGATAAGGTTGAATTTCTTGGCGACGGACGGTTTTTATTACGTGGTCGTGCGGATCGCATTGCAAAAATTGAGGAAAAGCGAGTATCCCTTAGTGGTGTAGAAGCGTTGCTGCTAAAGCATGATTGGTTAAGTGACGCTAAGGTAGTGGTATTAGAGGGGCGACGACAATGTTTGGGTGTCGTCGCATGCCTGTCTACTGAGGGGGATGAAACGTTAGTGTTATTAAATAAGCGAGTTGTAGTTGATGTATTGAAGGAGTATTTGTCGACAGTTTTTGAACCAGTCATTTTACCTCGGAAATGGCGTTTTGTGAGTGCGATGCCCATAAATGCACAAGGAAAGACAGTTGTCAGTGATCTCTGTTTATTGTTTGATAACGCGGAGATTAAGGATGAAAAATAAGTGTATTTACCCTAATGTTTTGACGACAGAAATAACGGATGACAGTACTGTTCTAACATTGCTGGTACCTGAAGAATTATTGTATTTTGATGGCCACTTTGATCAGGCATCATTGTTGCCGGGCGTGGTACAAATTGATTGGGCAGTGTATTTTGGACAAAAAATATTTGATTACACTGGTGAGTTTTCTGGTCTTGAAGTTATTAAGTTTAAAGATGTTATCTCTCCGAATCAGCAGGTGGAATTAACACTTCAATTTAAGGAAAATAAAAACAAACTGTTATTTAGTTATCAATCAGATAGCGGGACGTGCTCGTCTGGGCGGATTGTTTTTGATAAAGAGGAGGGTGTCGCGCGTGGAGAAGTATGAGGATATCAATATAGCTGTTGTGATTCCCGTTTATAATCACGGTGAGGCTCTGGATTATGTTTTAGATCAACTGAAGTCCTATAATTTGCCTTGCTTGTTAGTGGATGATGGTAGTGATGAACCGTGTCAGCGTGTTATCGAGAATGCAACAGAAACACGGGATTGGGTGGAAAGCATTCGTTTGTCGAGCAATCAAGGAAAAGGCGCGGCAGTTAGTGCAGGCTTGATGAAATTGGAGTTACAGGGGGGAGTGACTCATGTTATGCAAATTGACGCGGATGGGCAGCATAATCTGGATGACATACCTATATTTTTGAAAGCGACGGAAAAAAATCCTAGTGCGTTGATTTTAGGGCAGGCAATGTATGACGAGACTGTGCCAAAAGCTCGGTTATATGGGCGCTATATTACACATGTTTGGGTTTGGATTGAAACGCTGTCTTTATCGGTGAAGGACACCATGTGTGGGTTTCGTGTATACCCTTTGGCAGTGACTAATGATGCGATTCGCTCGTCAACGTTAGGTCAGCGAATGGCGTTTGATACTGAAATCGTGGTGCGCTTATTTTGGAAAGATGTTGAGGTTGTAAATATCCCAACATTAGTGCATTACCCTTACGATGGTGTATCTCATTTTTCAGCGTTTAGGGACAATGTACAAATTAGTTATATGCATAGTCGGTTGTTCTTTAGGATGTTGCTAGGTTTACCTGTGTGGTTAGCGAAGCGTTGTTTCAAGGGGGTGGGTTTTGCCTCAGAAAAATAACAGTAAAGAACCGGCGATGCTAGATGTGTCAGGGACAGGTAGGGCTTCAGAAAAGCATTGGGCCGCAATTGAAGAGCGTGGCGTGTATTGGGGAATAAATACGATGGTATTTATTTACCGGTATTTCGGGCGCTGGATTTTTACGTTGATATTATACCCAGTAATGGCGTATTTTTTTGTTGCTGGAGCGCAAACAAGAAAGCACTCAAAAGAGTTTCTGCTTCGTGCTTATGAATTTGACGCCCAAGCGAGCCCATTTTCACAAAAACCAGGGTTATGGCAAAGTTTTTTGCATTTATTGTCCTTTGGGAATTCGCTGATTGACAAAATTGCCTCTTGGTTAGGGGAAGTGCCGCACAAGTCAATAGAGTTTGTGAATCGGCAGATGTTTCTAGATGCAGTTGAAAAGCATCAGGGTGGAATAATTTTCGCGTCACATCTTGGCAATATGGAATTGTGTCGTGCTATGGGGCAAAGCGAACATAAGATGAAGCTAAATGTGTTGGTGCATACGCATCACGCCGAGAACTTTAATCGGGTGTTAAGAAAAGCCAACTCTAACGTAACCGCAGAGTTGTTGCAGGTGACATCCGTGGGGCCAGATACGGCAATAATGTTGCAGGAAAAAATCACCAATGGGGAAATGATTATCATTGTTGGTGATCGATTGTCTGTAAGCAACCCAGGGCGAAATGTTCGATTGGATTTTCTCGGTAAGCCTGCATCTTTTCCTCAAGGACCATTTATACTAGCGCATTTACTTAAATGTCCGGTTTATTTGCTGTTTTGTGTGAAAGAGTCAAAAGGGTACAGTATTCATTTTGAATCTTTTGCCGAAAAAATTTCGTTGCCTCGAAAGACAAGGGAAGAAGCCCTTAGACGGGTGACTGAGGCGTATGCGCGACGTTTAGAATACTTTGCGGTGCGATACCCTTTGCAATGGTATAACTTTTTTGATTTCTGGTATGAGCACTGAACCAATTTGAACACTGAAATGATTTGAATAATAGAAAATGTCGAGTGAAATGATGAGTAGTGAAGAGATCTGTAGTATGTCTTTATGGAAGAGCAATCCGTTAACAGTAGTGACTTTTGGCGGGAGGGAGGTAACCGTTGAAGAGGTTGTGGATATAGCCTATGGGCGCTCGCTTGTGGATATTTCAAATGACGTAGATTTTCAAGAACGTGTTATTAAAGGTGCTGAATTCCTGGATAAGCTATGGAAGGAAGATGGTGCTATTTACGGCGTGACGACAGGGTATGGGGATTCATGCACGGTTGATGTTCCTCCCCACCTTGTGCAAGAGTTACCTTATCACTTGTTACGATTTCACGGCTGTGGGCTGGGCAAGGATTTTACGCCTAATATCGCAATGGCAATTTTGGCAACGCGATTGTCTTCTCTTAGTCGGGGTTATTCCGGTGTTAGAATGGATGTGTTAGACCAATTGGTTTTGTTGATTAACAAGCGTATTGTTCCTGTTATTCCGGAGGAGGGCTCTGTTGGTGCGAGCGGTGATTTAACCCCATTATCTTATGTGGCTGGCGCTTTAGTTGCAGAGCGAGATGTGTTTTTTGAGGGGGTTAAGAAGTCCTCAAAAGATGTTTATGAATTGTTAGGGCTGTCTCCTATAGAGCTAAAACCCAAAGAAGCATTAGCTATAATGAATGGTACTGCTGCAATGACTGGTGTTGCTTGTGTTGCATTTAAACGGGCTGAATATTTAGCGAAGTTAACAGCACGTATTACTAGTTTAGCGTCTATTGCTTTGGAAGGTAATGCCTATCATTTTGACGAAAAACTATTTTCCGTTAAGCCCCACCCAGGCCAAAATCAAATAGCAGCATGGATACGTGATGATTTGATGGCAGATGAGACACCACGCAACTCCAGTCGATTGCAGGATCGTTACTCTATTCGTTGCGCCCCCCATATTATCGGTGTGTTACAAGATGCTCTTCCGTGGATGAGGCAGAATATTGAAACGGAATTAAACAGTGCAAACGACAACCCTATTATTGATGGTATTGGAGAGCATGTGTTGCACGGAGGGCACTTTTACGGTGGTCACATAGCATTTGTAATGGATTCAATGAAAAACTGTGTGGCTAATTTGGCTGACTTGATGGATCGTCAAATGGCATTGTTAATGGATTCGAAGTTTAATCATGGGTTGCCAAACAATCTTTCAGGAGCATCAGAAGAAAGAGCGATGATTAATCATGGGTTTAAAGCTGTTCAGATTGGCGTTTCTGCGTGGACCGCTGAAGCACTAAAAGCTACGATGCCTGCCAGTGTTTTCTCTCGTTCGACTGAATGTCATAACCAGGACAAAGTGAGTATGGGGACCATTGCTGCAAGGGATTGTATGCGTGTTCTTGAATTGACTGAGCAGGTTGCCGCTGCGCTACTGTTGTCCGTGTGTCAGGGCGTGGAACTTCGTCAGCGAGAAGGTTCACTCACTGATGCGAATTTGACTGCAGCTATGAAATCGATGAAGCAGGACGTTTTTGAACATTTCGAATTCCTAGAAGAAGATCGACCTTTAGACAAAACACTGAAACTATTTGTCTCGTTGATTCAGCAGCAAAACTGGGAGCTTTATTAAGTGATAAAAAATGCCATTGTTAGTGCTGAAACAATAATCAAAATCCCCTTTCATGATGTGGATATGATGCGCATTGCATGGCATGGGCATTACGTGAAATATTTTGAAGTCGCTCGTTGTGAATTGTTGGATGAACTTGAGTATGACTATATTAGCATGGTTAATTCTGGTTATGCGTGGCCAGTTATTGATTTGCATATTCGATATGCGAAACCAGCAACTTTTGAAAAATATATAATCGTTACTTCGGCGGTTGTGGAGTATGAGAATCGGTTGAAAATTCAATATGAAATTCATGATGAAAAGTCTGGGGATCGTTTGACCAAAGGGCATACTGTGCAGGTCGCCGTTGATATAAAAACGAATGAAATGTGTTTTGCATCCCCTCAGATATTACTAGATAAATTAGGGGTGGAGTAGTGGTAATGTTGGTTGTTCGTACTATGTGCTGGTTGAGGCTTGTGTTCGTTACAGGTGTATTTTGTTTTGTGCCACCCGCTTTTTCTGTTGTTGATAATGATGGGGTCGATAGTCTGTGGGATGTGAAATCACTGGCTGCCTATTTGCCATTGTATAAGTCAGAATTACGTGTTGTCAATGAAGAGGCATTGATGCTTCAAAGCGTTTCTCTTTCCCCGAAAGAGGGATATGTTTTAGATTTTTCGCAGCAAAGAAACATAGCAATATTGTCAAAACCTCTTCTGTCTGAAGGTCAGTTTCTTTATCGCGAAAACGAAGGTATATGTTGGGCAATTAATAAGCCTTTTCTGACGACGTTGGTGTTAATGGAAAGTACAATTGTTCAAAAAAACGAAGATGGTTCGGAACATGTTATTGATGGGACCAAGAACCCTATTGTTGCAGAATTGACGGGATTATTTACCTCAATATTTTCTGGTAATAATCAGAAGATATTTTCTGCGTTTGATGTGTATTTGTTACAGGGTAAACCCTCGTTAATGCCTAAAGCCGGTTGGATGTTAGGTTTGAAACCTAAGAGTGACTTGATGATCGGCATTCCAAAGGAAATTCGTTTAGTGGGAGAAGATAATCTTCGTTGGATTTGGTTTTCAAATAAGTCGGGCGATGAAACGTTGATAGAGTTTTCCGCTGCAGACGCCTTGCGAAGTGAAAATGTAGTTGTTCGTTGTTTTGGTCGCACCTAGCATGATTATTTCGAAAAACAAACAAACACGGACAACGGTAGGTGCCGCTTTATGGTGCTTGATGTTATTAGTTCTTGTTGTAGATTTTTCTCGTATGCTGTCTCAGGGCTTGCCGATAGAGGGTGACATTTTTTCATTATTGCCAAATAGCGCTGAGCAAGTTGAGTTGAATTCAGCAATACGTCAGCATCAGTTATCCGTGAATAATAAGCTACTTTTTTTTGTGGGCGCTGATGATATTGTAATAGCTGAAAAAGCCGCTAATTCTTTTATAAGCCTGTTACATGATTCGTTGCAAGGGGGGGCGCAGGATGAGAGTACCTCTTCGATAGCAATAACAGGAAGGCTCAAGGCCGGTGATGACGCTGAGGTGTCGAGCAATTCATTGTTGTATGCTTCTCGATATCATTTGTTAGATACGGTATCTCGAAAACTATTAAAGCAAGGGGATACCCAGGGCCTTATTCAGCAAAGTATGCAGTTGTTGTTTTCGCCCTTGTCGGTGTCTGACTCTTCGTTATTGGGATATGATCCGCAATTGCTATTTGTTCAGTATTTATCCGAACTTTCAGAAAAACACAGTGTCTTTTCTATAAAAAACCATTGGCTTACGAAAGAGTTCGAGGGGAAAACATATTTTTTCTTGGATGTAGGGCTTGGTGAAAAAGCGTTGCCAATGAGCCAGCAAATAGTAGTGGTTGATGCCATTCGTAGGGCTATGAGTAAGCTCGAGGAAGATTTTGTGGGCGTTGATATTGTTACCGCAGGTGCCGCATATCATGCTGCGGCAGGGGTGTCTCAAGGTAAAAGAGAGATGTCAACGGTAGGGCTTGGCAGTGCGCTTGGTGTATTGTTGTTATTAGTGTTTGTTTTTCGGTCAGTTGCTCCTGTGATTTTTAGTCTTGTAGCCATTGGCAGCGGTTCTTTAGCGGCGTTAATGGCCTGTTTTCATGTGTTTGGCAGTGTTCACGTGATGGCTTTAGTCTTTGGGGCAAGTCTTATCGGTGTAACAATCGATTATGCCTTTCATTTTTATACTGAAAAAAATTATCAAAATGATTTTCAAGAGAACGATACTACGACAGCAGTACAGGCGCTGCGTCATGTATTTCCGGGTATATTTTTGGGTATGTTGACGAGTGTTGTCGCTTATCTATCGATGGGGATGGGGTCGTTTTTGTTAATGCAGCAGGTAGCCTTGTTTTCTGCGGTAGGGCTTTTTGTTTCATTTTTATGTGTGGTGTGTTTGTTTCCTATTTGGCGGGGTTCAACAGGTAGCGTTGCCCCTCTAGCGAAGTGGTATGCCGGTATGATGTTGACGCTGCCAACGCTACCTTGGATGCGATATAAACATTTTCTATTGGTAGTTGTTGGGTTGTTAATGCTACCGGGTGTGTTGCAGTTACAACCACAGGATGATGTGCGTTTACTACAAACATCTCCTGAGCAGCTACAGCAAGAAGAGCAACGTTTTTTTTCGATTATGGGTATAAAACCTTCTTTTCAGTTTTATCTTATTGGTGGGGAATCTGTTCAAGATGTTTTGGAAAGAGAAGAGCAACTTATTGCTCAGTTAGAAAGTCTGAAAAAGACTGGAGTCGTAGGTGGTATTAGCGGCATTACAATGACGTTGCCGAGTGAAAAGCGTCAACGTGAAGATTACCAGTTAAGGGGGGATAGTTACCAGAACGACGCTGAGCAATGGCAGTCGTATTATCAAATGATAGGTTTTTCCACATTACAGCAAGCGGCTTTTAATGCGGCCTTCCAAGAGTCCAAAGATCAGCCGCTTACTTTTGATAGCCTGCGCAAGAGTGAGCTGTATAAACGGGTAAGTGCACTGTGGATCGGCGATGTTGATGGCCATTTCTATTCAATAGTTACGCTAACGAATGTAAGGGATGTGGCGCGCTTGAAGTTACTTGCCGAAAGCTCTAGCGATGTAGCCTTGATTGATCAGGCGGGGGATTTTTCCCAATTGTTAACGAGCTATAGAGAAAGTACCAGTTTATGGTTGCTGTTGGCATACGGCTTGATTGCGCTGTTTATGGTGTTTCGTTATGGCGTTACCTCTACGTTGAGGTATATGGTTCCTCCCGTGTTTGCTGCTTGGGTATCATTAGCGGTAATCGGTTATAGCGGCCAGGTGTTTAATTTATTTAATATCTTTGCTCTGATTTTGGTATTAGGTATAGGTATTGATTATGTTTTATTTTTTGCTGAAGGCAGTGCTTCCTCAGTAAGTGCTGCTCCAACCATGTTATCTATCACGCTGTCAGCCATTACGACGATGTTATCTTTTGGATTGCTCGCGCTCAGTGAAACCAATGCAATTAGTGGTTTTGGCTTAACGATGTTAATCGGTATCAGTGTGGTCTATTTTCTATCCCCAATATATGCAGTGAAGTATCAAGGAGAAGTATGAAGAAGGTTCCTTCAAGAGTGGATGTTGTCATTATCGGTGCAGGCCCTTCGGGTTCAATAGCGGCAGGTCTATTAGTCAATAAAGGCTATGAGGTATTGGTGCTAGAGAAACAGGTATTTCCGCGCTTCTCTATTGGTGAGAGTTTGTTGCCCCAATGTATGGAATATATAGAAGAAGCTGGATTTATGGATGCAGTGCAAGCAGCAGGCCTTCAGTATAAGAACGGGGCTGCTTTTCAACGGCGTGGAGAATACGAAGACTTTAATTTTGAAGAAAAATTCTCACCGGGTTGGGGTACAACATTTCAGGTGGAGAGAGGACCGTTCGATAAAATCCTAATTGATGAAGCCGAGCGGGCTGGTGCTGCTGTACATTATGAATGTGAAGTTATTGAAGTTGCTGTGGATAACGGTAATAACACCACCCCTAGTGTAAAGTGTAGACTAAAGGACGGGGGCATCCAAACCGTCGAGTGTAAGTTTGTGTTAGATGCTAGTGGTTTTGGGCGGGTATTACCAAGGCTGCTTGACTTGGAAGAGCCTTCTAATTATCCAATGCGTCGTACAGTGTTTACGCATGTTGTTGATAATATCGAGGACTCTCGTTATGACCGTGAAAAGATATTGGTTACCGTACACCCTGAAAATGAACAAGTATGGTACTGGCTTATCCCTTTCTATGATGGACGTTGCTCTATTGGCGTAGTGGCAGAGCCTGAATGGTTTGAACAGTTTGGTGATAGTGACGATATAGATATTCTAAAAGCAGCGGTTTCTCAAGACCCTCATTTACGTAACTTGTTGAAGAATGCAACGTTTGATTTTCCCGTCAGAAAAATTTCGGGTTATTCTTGTAATGTTAAAAAACTGTGTGGAGATGGGTTTGCATTATTAGGTAATGCAGGTGAGTTTCTAGACCCCGTTTTTTCATCCGGAGTAACAATAGCGATGCATTCTGCGCATCTAGCGGCAAAGGTGCTGGATAAGCAATTGCAGGGTAAAGATGTCGACTGGCAAGAGGAATACGTAAAGCCTCTATGTTTAGGGGTGGAGACCTTTCGAACGTTTGTTGACGCATGGTATGACGGCCGACTACAGAGTATTATTTTTTCTGATGCAAAAAGCCAAGAAATTAAAGAAATGATCTCCTCGATATTGGCAGGTTATGCATGGGATACCGATAATCCTTATGTTGCAGAAAGCCGTCGTAAGGTTAGTGTGTTAGCAAAAGTGTGTAAGGCGGTATATTCCAATTAATAATATTTTTGGCAATCGTTTGAGGACGTTGAAAGCTTCGTTGAGTACCTATATAAAGGTGTTAATGACCTTTATGGTGCTTACGTTAACAGGTTGTTCCTTTGTTAACGGTATTGTCCAGCAACACGTAGGTGACTTGATTACAAAAGACCTTGTTTTGTTGAATGCCAAAAGTTATGGGAAAGCTGTTGCTATCTCTCAACGGGTAAACGTTGACATTGCATCCAATAATTTTTCCTTGATCCAGCAGGTAGAAATAGACGCTGATGAAATTCGTTTGGTTGGGGTGACTCATTTTGGGTCTCCATTTTTTACGTTGAGGTATCAAGAGGGGGGTATTGAATCTACAAAAATGGAGCAGCTCCCCGAAGCTTTTCGGCCCGAGTTAGTATTGCGTGATTTTCAATTTGCATTTTGGAATGTTGATGTGTTGCAAAAAGCTTACCAAAGAAACGGGTACTTGGTGATTGAAGATGGATTGATGCGTGTTTTACAAAAAATGGGGGAAGATGTCATCACGGTGACCTACCAAAAAGTTAACCGATTGAATGGTCGAGTTTTGTTAATGCATCACAAGTTAGGTTACCAAGTGATATTTGAAACACTTGATGTTCAACGGTTAGAGGGCGAGTAAGTGTTAGGTAGAAAGCAATGATTGAGGGAATGGTATGCCAGTATATTTGAATGCATTAGGTATTGCTTGTGCTTTGGGTGAAAACAAACGCTCGATAGCCAAGGCGTTGTTTTCTGGTTATGTGGGTGATCGCGAAGAGAGTTTGGTTCAATCTGATCAGTATATTCCACATCGCTCTGTTATTGTTGGCGCGTTACCCTTTGACTTGCCTTTGTTAGATTCGAAATTTTCCCGTTTTGATAGCCGTAATAACCGCCTAATAGTACATGTGCTTAATGAAATTCTGGATGATATTACGACGGCTATTTCAATCTATGGCGATAAACGTATAGGCATTGTATTAGGCTCTAGTACCTCAGGTATTGCTGAAGGAGGTGATGCGTTGGCAGCTCTTAAAAATGAAGGTGGATTACCTGAAAACTTTCATTATGCGCAACAGGAAATGGGCGGTCCATCTGAGTTTTTAGCTGAATATTTGAACTTGCGTGGCCCTGCGTTAACGATATCCACCGCCTGTTCTTCTAGTGCGAAAGTGTTTGATTCTGGTCGCCGCCTTATTGAATCTGGCCAATGCGATGCCGTTATTGTGGGTGGTGTTGATACGTTGTGCAAATTGACTCTGAATGGTTTTTCTGCGTTATCGGCGGTATCTTCGGGGTACTGTAATCCGTTTAGCAAAAACCGAGATGGTATTAATATTGGGGAAGGTGCGGCATTATTTTTAATGTCAGCTACCCCTTCGGATATTGCACTGTATGGTGTTGGTGAAGCATCGGATGCTTATCATATATCTGCTCCTCATCCGGAAGGAGTCGGGGCGGCAGCAGCGATGAGTGCGGCAATTCAACAGGCAGATATCACTCCCTCGGATATTGATTATGCTAATTTGCACGGTACGGCAACCGCGCATAATGATGCAATGGAAAGCATTGCTGTGTTAAATGTTCTGGGAAATGATCTGCCTGTTAGCTCAACCAAAAGACGGGTTGGTCATACTTTAGGGGCGGCTGGTGCTATCGAGGTTGGGTTCTGCTATTTAACCTTGTCGAATATAAATAAGAATGGGGTTTTGCCCTTACACGTGTGGGATGGCGAGCCGGATGAAAATGCTCGAAAATTACGTTTTGTTAAAAAAGGCGATGTATTGAATCGTACAAAAAACCGTAACTATTGTTTAAGTAATTCATTTGCCTTTGGTGGTAGTAATGTGTCAGTTGTTATTGGGAGTGTTGAATGAATATCGCTGAGTTAACGGTAGAGGACGTTATTCCCCACTCTAGAAAAATGGTATTTCTTGAGACGCTAGAAAGTGCGGATGAATCACACTTATTAGCATCTATGTCTATTCGAGAAGATACCTATTTTATTAATGAACAATCCGTGCCTGCATGGGTTGGGATTGAATATATGGCACAAGCCATTGCTGCTTATGCGGGTGTTTTAGCAAAGAGCGCAGGAGAACCTATAAAGGTGGGCTTGTTGCTTGGGACTCGTCGATATACGTCTAAGGTATCGAGCTTTGCTTTAGGTCAAAAACTTTATGTACGAGCGGAACCTTTGCATAACGAAGATTCGGGGCTTGGCGTGTTTGAGTGCGCAATATATCCATCAAATGAGACCAGTGGCTGTGCTGAAGAGCCTTGGGTTGTCGCAAATTTAAATGTGTATCAACCTCACGATGTTGATGCATTTCTGGCAGGAGAAAGGTAATGGAACAATTAACTGGACAGTTAACGAGCGCGCCTCGAGGTCAATGGGTACTTGTAACGGGCTCAAGTAGGGGTATTGGTCGAAGCATTGCCTTGCAGCTGGCTGGAGATGGGTTTGATGTGGTTGTACATTGCCGGTCGGGTTTAGGACAGGCAGAAGCGACCTGCAGTGATATTCGAGAGCTTGGTGTAGAGGCGCGTATTTTACAATTTGATATTTCAGACAGGGAAACGGCCACACAAACCATTGTTGATGATATCGAGGAGTATGGTGCCTATTATGGCATTGTGGCGAATGCTGGTATAGCTTCGGATAATGCCTTTCCGTCAATGACGGGCGAGCAGTGGGATGATGTGATCAACACAAATTTGGGTGGTTTTTATAATGTATTGCAACCTGCAATCATGCCGATGGTGCGGGCGAAAAAAGGTGGGCGTATAGTGACCCTGTCTTCAGTATCGGGAGTGATGGGGAATCGGGGGCAAGTTAATTACAGTGCGGCAAAGGCAGGTATTATTGGTGCAACCAAATCTTTGGCAATTGAGTTAGCAAAGCGTAAAATAACGGTCAATTGTGTGGCCCCTGGTTTGATCGAAACCGATATGCTAAAAGATATCTCTCTTGATGATGTGAAAAGCATGATACCGGTCAGGCGTTTAGGTAAGCCAGAAGAAGTAGCGAGTTTGGTGGGATATTTGTTTTCAGATAGCGCGGCTTATATTACGCGCCAAGTAATTTCGGTAAACGGTGGTATGTTTTGATGAAGCGCGTTGTTGTTACAGGCATGGCAAGTATTACGTCACTAGGGCAGGATTGGGAAACATTCTCCGGTAATTTGCGAGACAAGCAAAGTGGTATTCGTTACATGGATGAATGGGATGTGTATGAGGGCCTTAACACACGATTAGGCGGTCCAGTGATGGATTTTGAAAAACCCGCTCACTACACGAGAAGGCAGCTTCGAAGTATGGGGCGTATTGCTATGCTGTCCACTCGAGCGGCAGAGCTGGCGCTTGAACAGGCAGGGTTGTTGGGTGATCCTGTTGTGCAATCCGGCGACATGGGTGTTGCTTTTGGTTCAAGTTCAGGTACACCGTCTGCTGTGGGTGATTTCGGTAACATGTTGATTAATAAGCGTATTGATGGCTTGAATGCGACAACCTATATCAAGATGATGTCTCATACGGCTCCTGTGAATATTGGTGTGTTTTTTGGGCTTCAAGGGCGAGTTATCACCACGTCATCAGCCTGTACATCAGGAAGCCAGGGTATAGGATATGCCTATGAAGCTATACAGACAGGCAAGCAAAAAGCCATGATAGCCGGTGGCGCCGAAGAGCAATGCGCAACTCAGTCTGCGGTGTTCGATACGTTGTTTGCGACTAGTTTGATGAATGAGAGTCCTACCCGTTCACCTCGACCATTTGATAAAGATAGAGATGGACTGGTCATCGGGGAGGGTGCTGGTGCGCTTATTCTGGAGGAATACGAATTTGCGAAAGCTAGAGGAGCCAATATTATTGCTGAGATAGTCGGTTTTGGTACTAACTCTGATGGAAAACATATTACATCACCCTCTAAAGAAACAATGCAGGGCGCAATGAGATTGGCGTTACAAGACGCAGGGTTGTCTGCCTCGGCAGTTGGTTTTGTGTGCGCTCATGGTACTGCAACGGAGCAGGGAGATATTGCAGAGTCACAGGCTACGCTTGGGCAGTTTGGTAACAATATACCCATTACGTCGCTGAAAGGTTACTTAGGGCATACCTTGGGGGCATGTGGTGCAATAGAAGCTTGGGCTTCGATTCAAATGATGAATAATGACTGGTATGCAGCGAACATGAACCTGGATAACGTCGATGAGCGTTGTGCTGATCTGGATTATATTGTTGGAACGGGTCGGGAAATGAGTAATGAATACGTGATGAGTAATAATTTTGCGTTCGGTGGAATTAATACATCGCTAATTTTTAAACGAGTGTCATAGGTCTAAGGTAATGCTGGTTAGGTGTGTGTTACATCACTTTAAGCTTTTTTTTCTAACGTTAAATGTTTCCCAAAGAAAGGCATCATCAAAATGTCGTCGTCCAATAAATGCGATGGCATGACGTCCTTTTTGACGCATAGCTCCCGCATTAACAACGCCAAGTGGCCATAAAAACCAGCGTTCTTTTCGAGCGGATTGCTCAATAATACCATTTTTATCAAATAGACTTTTGCGATGTTTTTTCGTGGGAAGTTGGCTTAGTGATGTGTAATCGGTTAGTTCATAAGGTATCGTTTTAGATGGTTTTTTATTGTTGTTGAGAAGCTTTGGCTGTGGGTGTGAAACTCCTACAAGGTAATGTGAAGAGCTATCAATGTTTAACGTGACTGGGAGTGTAGAATCTAAAGGCATGTTATCGATACTAAAAAACAAAGGAGACTCGATGGTGTTGTTTATTGTGTTATAAGAAACACCTTCTGGTAAGAAAACCTTATGGTAGCAACCACATTGGTGAATGCTGTCGTAGAAAAAGGGTTTTCCTTGCGTGTCCAGCGTGACCCGCCAAATAATGCCATCTAGCTCTCCTGCGTATATATCAAAACTGGATTGAGAAGGTCTTTCTGGGAACCAAAATCCATAATTTAATTGCATTAACACTTGTCCATTGAGCCTTGTATAAGTGATGAATGTGTATGATCGAGGTTTTTGGGTGTTTACAGTAATCTGATCGTTTTGACCCCACTGCGGGGAGCCTATTTTGTCGCTGCTATTTTTTTTCTCTAGTGACAAATTTGGGCTGAAGTGAGCTAATAAAGCCTGTTTTTCTGACGGGTTTAGCACAGGGATATGTAAAGCGTTAACAGAATAAGCATTGGATAATATTTGTTGAATGGACTGAACGTCCAAAGTTGATCGTACCTTTGGCTGGTACAAATTGATTTTTGAATCCGTTTTTGGTCCTTTTAGATAACGCTCGGTCATTTCTTTCTGGTAGCTTTCCATAGAGGGCTGGGCTAGCCATTGTGTTAGGGGGTAAATGCCCCAAAAACGAGCGCTGGTGCTGTAGTTGTCCTTTATTGTGAGCCGTTGGACGTTTAACGGTGCTTTTGTTTCTTTCTTTAAAAAGTATGATTTAAGGTCTGCTGAGCATTGAGATATGTTGTCAAGTACGCCGTTCTGATTGAAGGGTAAAGGTAGTTTTAGGTCGCTTGGCAGGCGTGACACCTCTTGTTGATAAGCGTTGAGCGCATTCTCATGCAGCGCTGCTTTCCACGTGGCGTGTTCTTGCTGAGAGAGCGCTTGACTGGCAAAGCTGGCCAGAAAACGATCAGAGCGATAAATGGGATAGCCGTCAATACGCTGAACAGAGGCTTCAAAAAATGTGAGTGTATTAATTGAGGCATCTAGGTGACTAAAAAAAATGAGACAGTTTTTTTCTTGTTGGGTTGCTTCAAGGCGAGGAGCTGCTGATTGAATTGAGCAACCTGTTATTGTAAGAACCAATACAACAGAGATAATTCTGCTAGTGACAGCGGGGTTATTCTTGAATAAAGAGAAAATGATTGGATACATTGTTGTAGTTTACTATTTGGTTTTTTAAATTGGATAGTGATATTAACGTACTATTATACGCAACACGGTTTGACATCCAAGCGGGAAGGTAGCCCCCAGGATTAAGGTGGGTTTGGTAGGTTATGTGAATTTGAGTATCATCTAAAGGGGTTAGCTCCCAAAACCCACTGAATTCTTTTATTCGAATACGACCCTCAAGCATGCTGATTTTATCTGGAGCACTTTCTAACGTAATGGTCACGCTTTTGTTTACCGCATTTTGTGACAACGTGAATAGTGCTACGGTGTCTCTGTCTTTGAAAGGCCAATTTGCGTTCATTTTAAAATGAGCATATGTTTTGTATTTATCTGGGCGTTCTAATATTTTTGCTCCACCGCTATAGGGAACCCATTGTGTGTTGATGTTTTCATCCTGCAGAAAGCTGATCAGTTGCCTCATGGATGCAGTAACGGTTGTTACGCCTTTGATTTCTTGAAAAGCATCGCTAGGCCAATTTCGGCTGTAAACGTTCACATCATTATTACTGGTTTTTAATACCCAATCGTTGGCATGCGCTACTTGCACTATTAAAGAGATGAGTAACAAGGTGAATGTCAGTGCGACGTTTCTCATGGTAAGTTCTTGTTTAGTTGTGTTAGTTCATCAACATAGGTAGTACGCATTGCCTCTGCCATCTCATTGGGGTGTTTGTCTGCCCAGTCTTCAGGGTAGATTGGAGGTAACACTTTAATGTGAACATTTCCCGGCTTCATGTTCAGTGATCGTGGAGCGAGGACTTTGGCGGAGTCTACAATAATGATCGGAACAATGGGGCGGTTTGAGCGGCGTGCAAGTCGAAAAGGACCTGAACGGAACTGTCCAACCTCTGTGTGTTTGCTTCTTGTACCTTCTGGTGAGATAGCAATGGATAATGTGCGAGAAAGCACAAGGTTAGCATCATCTAATACATCGATCTTGGACTTCTTGTTATCTCGATCAACAAATAGCGTATCCCCAAAAGAGAGTAAAGGGCCGATTACAGGATGAGATTTTAATTCTATTTTGGCGACCCCCACGATGTTCTTACGTAATAATCGGCACAATATAATAGGGTCAATGCCACTTTGATGGTTGAAGATAAAAACGGCAGGACGGTTGTTATCGATGATCTCAATGCCATCAATGGTTAACCTGAGCCCGGCGGCTATTGATCCTACCCAGCCTAATAAGTAAGTCATGCCGTTGAGTGCTTTACGTTTACTTAGCGTTAGTAACCACAGCAGTAAACCTGCCGTGAGGGCAATTATCGTGGGGATTAAAACGGCTAGGATCCCGTGTACTTTAGAGGCTAGAGCGAGTGGTTTTCGACGGCTAAGCGGCTGCTCCAAGATAGATCCTTTGTTTTGATTGTATTTTATACACGGTGGGCGATATTCTCCCCTGCCGTTTCAGTTTACCATTGCTTTTACTGTTCTGCGATAGCATGAGCTATTGGATTGCGATGCCAATTTATGTAGGCTGTAGCAAGCCGTTGAGTGATGAAATACGGTTCGTTTGTATAATAAATAAACACAGGGGAAATTTATGAAATTAGGAAGAATGTTAGTCGTTTTATGTGTGGCTTTAATTGTCACTGGCTGTACAACAACGGGGCATTTTAAAATACCCAAAGATACTGACCTTTATGTATATAAAATGGATAAGCCAGTAACAGTAGAAAGCGATGGCACAGTTACAACCAAACCGTATTTTTGGACTGCTGCTGGTGGTGTACCTTATCGATTGGAAAAGGATGGTGAAACCATTAAAAAAGGTCGTTTAAGAGCGAAGTTTCGAGTGGTATCTATCTTCTGGCCTCCAGGCGGAGCGATATACTGGCCAATGGGGCTGAACCCGAATATAGAGTATGATTTGGTTAATGATACTCAAAACTAATCAGTAATGGCGTAAGCGTTAAAAAGGCGGTTCTATTTTTGAGTGAGCTGTCTTTAAAGGGATTTACGTATAAAAGAGCTTTTTTAGAGCTCTTTTATTGATTACCTGTCATTAACTCTTCATGTTTTTTCTCGATACTATCACCGTACTGTATTTAGCTAATGTTGTTTGTGTTTCCTTATAGGCATAAAGGAGCCATTTTTAATACATGTTTTTGATGTTTATAAATTAAACAATATCCTGGTAATTTAAAAAAATGTTCTTTTTCAAGGAATTACATAATGTGTGATTTTTTCACATTTGCAGGAATCGAAATATTGAGCCATATTGAAAATAGGGTTACAAAAAAACAACGGAACTAATTGAACCCTTTGCTATGTTGTGAATATGACATTTGGTTTTTTTATGAAAAATGATCATTTGAAAAATAGCAGGTTTATTTGATATGGTGAAATTGCTCTAAAAAAGCAAGTGTTAAAATATTTTTGGATCGTAACAGTGGTTGGATAAAAGATTTTGTGTAATACCTAAACGAAAGTATGAGGTACAAAAAATGCCAGGCATAAGACAGCAGGAAAAAAATACACCGATTGATTTTATTGAAGACTTTTTGGTAGAACAAATGGAGGAGGTTTCTCAGCCGCTAGAGGCGACCAAAGTGAAACGTAGTAATGGTGAATACTTTAGAAAGATTGAGCAGTTGTTAGAGCGCAAACAGCTTCATGACGACCTTTCTGATTATGAGTGGGATGATTGATAACTGTTTCGAAGAAGATAGTTGTCTTCTGCGAAATTGTGTTAATTAGGCTGTTATAATCCAGTGCTCATAGTGGAAGTGTGACTGTTATACGAGTGCCTTTTTTTAATGTACTTGTTATGTTGAGTTGCCCATCGTGTGCTTCCGCGATGAGTTTGCACAAATATAAGCCTAGCCCATATCCGCCGGTCTGACGTTGCCTTGCATTGTCTGCTCGATAGAATGGCTCTGTTATATGAGCCAGATGCACGTCATCTATACCATCCCCTTGATCCTCAAATTTAATGCTCAAGATTGATTTTCTTTCGGTGCATGAGATATCTAATGGCTTATCATTGCCATACTTTAATCCGTTCCCTATTAAATTCTTTATTAGTAATGTTAATCTTAAGGGGTCGCCGTTTATTGTTATAGCTGAGTTTGATAGTTGTGTGCGGATAAGTTTTTTTGGGTCGGGTGTTTCATCTTTAATGGTTTTTATTAGCGTATTAATATTGATGCTTGAGATGTGTAGTGCATTGTGTTTTTCATTTAGCCGTTCCGCTTCTAGTAACTCATTAATAAGGTGATCAAGTTCTGCAAGGTCTTCGTGAAGGCTTTGTTTTATTTTTTGGTTGTCAATAAATTCAATACCAACTTTGGCACGAGTTAGTGGCGTGCGTAACTCGTGGCTAATAGCCAGTAGTAATTGGCGTTTAGCTTCAAGCATCTTCTCTAGTTCAGTTGCCATGCTATTTACAGCATTAGTGATTTGTCCGATTTCATCGTTGCGTGTGCAGTTTATACGATAAGATAGCTCACCCTTTTCAATTCTCTGTGCACCTTGCTTTATTTGTTTTAGCGGTTCAATTAGCCAATTAACCGCGCGGTAACTTAGGTATAAAATGAAACCACAGAGAAGTAAGGCTGCCCATGCCCAAAGGTAGCCGTCTTCTCGTACGAAAGGCCTTAGACCTGTTAAATAGAAGGTGTGATTTTGTTTTTTAATGATAAAAAAGTGTTGGTTTTTATTGCGTCCCATAGCGAAGGCCATATCGGGGTGGTTTGTATGCTGGTGGTGAGCTTTGTGCTTCTTGATGTTGTCGGGGTCTGTGATTTCTTTTGATGATTTCCATAATAGTTTAGGTCCGCTGATCATGATTTGAATCTTCGAGGTCTCAGTAATGCTTTCTGCTCGTTGAATGTTGGGCGGGATGCCAATGTCATTAACGATATAGGCAGCATGGTTTCCAAAGAGAGTAGCGAATTTTGAACGTCGACTTTCACCATCTTTTGTCGCCATTTTTAGCGATAATGACAGTACAATTAAAATGCTAGCGGCAGTAGCTAAAAAAATTAATAGTAATCGTCCGAATAGGGTTTTTTGTGCATTGTTGATTGCGTTTAACATTGCTCGACTTCCCCAATAAAGGAATAACCTTTTCCCCATACGGTTTTAATAAAGCGAGCTACCTTTTGAGTGTCATGTAGCTTGTGCCGAAGTCGGCTGACAAGAGTGTCTACCGCGCGCGAGTATAATTCTGCATCGATGCCCCGCAGGTCATTCATGATGTCATCACGAGAGAATGCTGTATTCGGTTTTTTCATTAGTAATGTGAGTAATAGGAACTCCATTGTAGTGAGTTCAATTGGGTGGTCATCTAGTTGTACTTGCTCTTTGATTAGGTCAACGTTTATGTTGGATGAGCTGAGGCGTCGAATTCTTTTGTCGGTATTTCTGTTTTCAGTGAGGGCGATTGCGTTGTTTGGATGGCTGTGGCGCCGAAGAATATTCTGTATACGTGCGACAAGCTCTCTAGGTTCAAAAGGTTTTGGTAGGTAGTCGTCGGCTCCCAATTCAAGTCCAACAATACGATCTGTTACCTCTCCACGCGCAGTGAGCATGATGATGGGCGTGTTCTGGTAGTTTGATGCGGTGTTGCGGATTTTTTTGCATACAGAAAATCCGTCCATTTCAGGGAGCATTACATCAAGAACGATAAGGCCAAAGGGTGACAAGTCTAGTGCTTTGAAGGCGTCGGAGGGCCTCAATGCGTGAGTCACTGTTAATTCAAATTGTAGGAAATAATCAGATAGCAGTGATCCAAGTTTTTTATCATCGTCAATTAGCAAAATGTTTGCCATAAAGGAGGTCTTCAAGGTAGTTGCTCTTTGTTACTGCTATTTATCGCTGCTCTTTATTGCTTGATGAGCCGAGAGTCGACCTAGGTTTAGTGTCTCTTACTCCCTGAGTTTGGGCTAGTGTTTTGTCTGAGATGTCACAATTTATTGCATTTGGTCACGTTGCTGACAAGGTTTTGGGTGCTGGATTTTATAAAGTGTGGGTATACCTGCTAGATATCAAGCAACAGCCTGTAGCAGGGAAAACGTACATTGAGTAACATCTTTTATTACTAGGTGGTTGCCACCGTAAGGAATACAAATGAAAAACGTATCGTTATCGAGAAAAATTCAGTTGGTTGTGGTGATGTTGTTGAGCGGGTTATTTCTAACAGCATGTAAAGGCCACAACGAAGGTCATGGTGGGATGATGTTTGATATCGCTGCCTACAAACTTGATTTAACCGATGCTCAAGAAGAAAAGTGGTTTGCTATTCGTGATGAGTTAAAACAGCTCAGAAAGGAGGCTAGGAAAGAAAAAAGGGGGCATTTAGATCAGGCGAAGTCATTGATTATGGCGGATAGCTTAGATCAGGCAGAGGTGTTAAATCAGTTTGAGCAACATCAGGGGCGAATGTTAAGTGCTGCGCCATCAGTGATCGAAAAACTATCGGCGTTTCATGCAACCCTCACGGCGGAGCAGAAAGATAAGGTGATTAAAATGTTGGATCATTTTGCGAGTAGGAAAAAAGGCTAAGTCAAAGAAGGGCTAACAGTAGGAGGGGAGAAGCGGCATATCGATTGATATGCCGCTGAACAAAAACGTCTAGCTGATTTTTTTATACTTAATGCGTTTAGGCTTACAGGCTTCTTCACCGTACTTTTTCTTCTTGTAAGCTTCGTATTCAGTGAAGTTTCCTTCGAAGAACTCAACGCCCTCAGCGCCTTCAAAATCAATAATGTGGGTAGATACCCTATCAAGGAACCAGCGATCGTGAGAGATCACCACTGCACAACCAGCATAGGTTAGAAGGGCTTCTTCCAGGGCTCGTAAGGTTTCAACATCCAAATCGTTAGTTGGCTCATCCAATAACAGTAAGTTGCCACCTTTGCGCAGTAATTTGCATAAGTGTAATCGATTGCGCTCACCACCGGAGAGATCTTTTACAAACTTCTGCTGATCAGACCCTTTAAAGTTAAAGCGTCCCACGTAAGCACGAGAGGGCATTTCAAAGTTACCAACGGTGATAGTATCAAGTCCATCAGAAACCTCTTCCCAAACGGTTTTGCTGCCGTCTAAATCGTCGCGAGTTTGATCGACATAAGAAATCTGAACCGTTTTTCCGATTTCGATGTCACCATGGTCAGGCTGTTCTTCACCGGATATTAATTTAAACAAGGTGGTTTTACCTGCACCGTTAGGGCCGATAACACCAACAATTGCACCTGGAGGAATGCGGAAGCTCAAATCTTCATATAGTAATTTTTCATTAAAGGCTTTTGTTACGCCTTTGAACTCAATAACTTCATCGCCTAAACGTTGTCCGACAGGGATATAGAGTTCTTGTGTTTCATTACGTGTTTTATCATCTTGGCGTGAAAGCTCTTCAAATCGTGCTAAGCGAGATTTGCTTTTTGATTGACGGCCTTTGGCGTTGGATCGTACCCATTCTAATTCTGATTGGATGCTGCGCTGACGAGCGGCTTCTTGTTTTGCTTCTTGAGCGAGGCGCTGTTCTTTTTGTTCTAACCAAGAAGAGTAATTGCCTTCATAAGGGATGCCATGCCCACGGTCTAATTCCAAAATCCACTGTGCGGCATTATCGAGGAAGTAACGATCATGAGTGATGGCAACAACGGTACCGGCAAAGTCGTGGAGGTAGCGTTCTAGCCAGCCAACACTTTCCGCATCTAAGTGGTTAGTGGGTTCATCCAATAACAACATATCCGGGCTTGAAAGAAGCAGGCGACATAATGCGACTCGACGTTGCTCACCACCCGACAGTTTTGTTACATCAGCTTCCCAAGGTGGGAGGCGCAAGGCATCAGCGGCTATTTCTAATGTACGGTCAATTTCCCAACCATTACCGGCATCGATTTTGTTTTGAAGCTCGGCTTGTTCTTCCAGCAGGGCATTCATCTCATCATCACTCATGGG
>CAJXZM010000061.1 GCA_913063125.1 uncultured Gammaproteobacteria bacterium
ATTTCTTACAACCAAGAGGAAGGCACTATTCAGGTACACACATCCTACTTCGACGAAGCGGGCTCTCAAACCGAAACATTGGTGTTAACCAAGAGATAACAGGAGCAAAGAACATCGTTCTTCCACCCACATAAACGGGCCCTTTTTAGGGTCCGTTTTTATTCCCACTATAAGATGCTCGCCTCTTCAAGGGGTAAGATAACCACAGAATAGACTGGTGAGGTAGAACCCAATTGACAGTAGTGTTAATAACGGAGCCATTTGTTGTATCAGTCCTAGGACAATATCCTTATTTTTTACACATTTGCTCATTTAAAAATTGATATACGCTAGATATACTCAAAATTCTAACTATTTCAGTCTAAATGAGAATGAGAATGTGAAATTGAAACTAACTGTTATTACATTTTATCTAACAATTTTTACTTTATTATATGGCTGCGGAGGCGGTGGTAGTGAACCTCCCGCTCAAGCCCCCCCCGCTCAAGAAACCTTTGTTGCAAACCCGGACTTGAATGAAACTAATCAAGGTATGTTTAACGTTGCACTAACGAATAGAGACCCTGATTGCCGTACTTATGCTACAGACGAGAATAATGGCGATTACGGCTCATTTGGCGCTATTGATCGTTCGAATAGAAATGTAGATGATGGAGATGAAAGCGTTTCAGGTATCGATGTAGAAAGTGTTGTTAATATCGATATGGTAATTGTTAGTGGCGCTTATATCCAAGATTCAAGTAACCCCAAAATATTGGGTGGGTGGAATTACGAAACAGTGATTGAAACAAGGGATAAGTCACTTGCCACGCACTGTAGGATAATTCATAACATGCTACCTAATCATGATTTTGGTTGGGAAGTTGGTGGTAGAGGTGAAGATAATGTGTGGGTAACAGCAATTGATCATCATGATATGCAAATTACCTACATTCCTGTAGAGCCTAAATTGTCTAATCCATTAATTGCCGATGATACGGATAGGAATCCAACCAATTTTATGGATTACGACGGTATTTTATTAAACGGTATCGGTATCGCTATGGACTCTGGGTTTTGCTACAACCCCGCACACGCACAAGTGAATGCCGCAGGCAATGCAACGGGTTGTGGTGGACAATCCGTTTGGTATGAAATTCCGGCTTATACATTACAAAAACCAGGCGCCGAGAATATGGCGGCTATATTTGATGATTATTTTGGTCACGGTTTTGAAGGCACCTACCATTACCATGCAATGACCCATCCTTTGCAAGCAGACAACGAAGCAACAACGGCCACTTCAGCTAATGGCTCTCCATTAATTGGCTTTGCTAAAGACGGATTTCCAATTTATGGCGCTTGGTTTATTGACCAAACAGGAACATTAGTTAAAGCTAAATCAAGTTTCAAACTTAAAAACTGGGGGAAAAATCCTGACGAAAATGGCTTTGGACAATCGCGTGAACCTTATGTTGGTTTACCTAATAATTTTAATCATGGTACACCTCCAACGCCTTGGGATGTAGAGAACCGCCCTGAAGATTTTGACTTTAGCTTTACCGGTATACCTTTTGGTGTACCACTTGGTAGATACCTTGAAGACTGGGCTTATGACACAACAGGAAGTACCGGCAATTTAGACGAATGTAATGGCGCTACAGATGTAAACGGTATTTATGGTTATTATGTTACTGACGAGTACCCATTCGGTCCTATTTGTACTTTTGGTATCCATGAACCTTCATTTGGCAAAGTACCACCATTAAGATGGGACGATGAAACGATTGAAAATACAACCGACGATAATGATGAAAAAATTAACGGCCATTGAGCATAATGCCAATAAGTAATTATAGTCTGCTCCTAATATTAAATACGGACATCCCGTCCCATGCTATCAAAGGCAATGTTGGTCTTGTAGGGTTAGATAGTTATCTACTATTTGGAATAGTGTTGGTGAGTTGTTATGCCAGTATCGATAAATGCGTATGGTTTCAGATGTATAATGCTAAATTCGTAACCGGTGCGGGACGGATATTAACATTGATTGTAGCAAGGGACACTGAGCCCCTTGCTACAATCAATGAATCGAATGACCGTTTTATAAACAACGTTATCATTGAAGGATCTTTAGTTTAGAACTTTTATCTAGCCATTCTAAAGTCATCACTTCGAATGATTTCCACAGGCCCAGCGAAGCCTATATTCTCTCTCCACTCTTCGATATAAGGCCAAGTCCATTCGCCAGCATCAATGATGTCGTAATTCATATCAAAATATTTTGCAGAGACATCAATACCTTTACGGAAATAACCAATGATTTTTGCAATATCAATCGCTGCATTGTATCGGTAATATTTGGGTGAATAGAAACGTTCAATCTCAACGATAATGTCTGTGCAAGCGGGAATGAAATCCCATAAGACTTTATAGGCTGCATGGATACGTGTTTTATAAGACTTATCAACAGCGGATAATAAATTGATCGAGACTGAATGGTGCTCTAATTCCTCACACCAATGCCACATAAATACTTTGAGTACCTTAGGGTCTAACGTGGGATCGCGGTAAAAATTGGTATCGATAAAAGTCAGTTTGATAACCGAGAAAAACAGGTGTTCCAAGGCTGCAGTCATTGCCAGGTTGTCTAATTTAGATTGTGTTTTTGTTAGCCTCCGCATGGTCTCTTCAAGCTTAGAGCGCAAAAGGATTGCGTGGATATCTAATGATTTGTTGAGTTCAGTATGGACGGTTGTATGTTCTCTTTCTTGGGTATTAAACTCTTCAATCAATTCTTCAAGCCATGGGTTGTCTTTTACAATGGGTTCATTTAGATAGGCGCGAACGGAACGCATTATAAATTTTTCGGCTTCAGGGGTAATAAGTGATACTGCTTCCCAAAAAACACGTAAATGTCGAGACTGACACCACTTGCTGTCAATGTTATTAAAATCAAACTCAGGTTGTTTTGATGTGAAGGCAATGGACTTGATGTGGTTCATTTGGGAAGCGCTCCAATATGATGTGTGGTCGGACAGTTTTTATCATCTGTCCCAAAATAACCAATTATCGGACAGATATCAATAGATGTCCGACAAAAAATTGGTCATAATTGCCAGTACAGGTGAGAGCGTGATAGTCAGGCTGTGTGCCTACCTTCAAATTCTCAATTTTTTGGTTTATGGAATGTGGCTTAATATGGCGGATAGCACCGTAAGAAAATCAGCAACAGACCGGGCAATGGACGCAGCGATCACGTGTTTCTGCCAGGCAGGTATTAGCAATTCAAGTATGGAAGATATTGCCACCGAAGCAGGAATGGCGCGGTCAACGTTGTATCGTTATTTTAAAGATAAAGATGAGTTGATCATTGCAGTGATGGAGCAAGAGGCGTTGTCTTTAGCCAAAGAGCTTGCGATAAAAATACCCATCAGAAAAAGTTTCTCAGAGTTTATTATTGAAGGTATGTTACTGGCGCTTATTTATGTGCCTGAGCATCCCGTATTGGGAAAAATGTTTGCTCTAGATTCATTGGCGACGTCTAGTCGAATTGTGTTGATGACAAATCATTTGAGCCAGGTAGGTATTGATGTGGTAAAGCCTGTGATTGAGGCTGCACGATTGGCAAAGCGGGTACCGCAGGGGTTATCTGCAGAATATTTAATGGATTGGCTAATACGGGTGTTATTTTCTTTGTTGACGATGCCAAGCGATATAACACAAACCTACGAGCAAAAAAGAAAACTATTGGAAAGTATGCTTTTGCCAGCGCTTTTGCCGACTCATAAGTAACCGCAGAATATCACTGTAGTATATAACTGTAGTATATAACTAGGGCTATATGCCCTATGTGGTGCAGGGCTCTAAGGGTGCGTTATCAAACTGAGTCTGAACCATTTTATTACGTCCCGTTTCTTTGGCTTGATAGAGGCTTTTGTCAAGGTGTCGGGTGATATCTTCAAAACTCATATCGAGAAGTTGTTGATTGGTTACTGTTCCAATGCCTCCGGAGACTGTGACAAGAACAGCTTCACCGTCAATATTCGCAAAAGGGGTGTGACAAATAATGTCGCGTATTCGCTCCATAATCATAGTTAAATGGCTATTATCGCAACCGGGGAGTAGCAGCATGAACTCTTCGCCACCGACTCGGCCAATGTGATCGGATGGGCGTAATACTTGGGTTAATAATGAGCACAGTTGTTTAAGTACCCGGTCGCCACTGAGGTGACCATGTATATCATTTATTTGTTTGAAGTGATCGATATCTAACAGTGCAAAACCTAACAGGGATTCTTGGCGTTTTGCGCGGGCTAGTTCTTGTTGATATGCGTGATGAAAGCCCCGGCGATTAGTTACTTCCGTTAAAGGGTCTGTGTAGGCTAGTCGAGCAATTTCTTCCGTTTGCATGACAAGCTCAAAACAAGCGGCAATAATAGCAACAAGATGGGCTAGAAAATCGGTGCCCATATCGGGCTGAAAACGGTTTTTGTCGCGTGATAATAACCGAATGTGTCCGAAATACTGATCTTGTTTAGGTAAAGGGAGTTGTAACCCAGAAGCAAACCCTAAATGGGCAAGGTCACGTTTTTGTAGCATTCGCCTATCAATATCATCTTTGTAGAGTTTTTTCTTGAGTACTAAGGGCCACTTGTTGTTATTGATAGGGCCTAGCTGGCGCTCAATTGACGCTTGGGCTCTGCGATCAGGGTCAATAATGGAGATTTCGAGCTTGGCGATATTGAATGTATGAGGTAACTGATCGAATAATACGTCGAATAACTCCTGCCATTGTCGACAGGCGAGCAATTTCAGCTCCATGGCTTGAAGTTGTTGTAACAGCTCTTCGTTCCGTCGTGCATTTTTGATCAGTGTTTCCAGATCCATGGGGTGATCTCTATTAACGCTGTGAGAAAAGGTAATACGATCGGTTACAGTATAGACAGGCTTCAATATAGCGTAGGAAAGGGGATAGGAAAATAGGTGATACATAAATAACCTATTAATAGGTATTATTGCGTTTCACCAGTAGTGCCTGCAATCGCAGGCTTGGTGACAGAAAGGGGTAAATAGAAACGTGAAAGACTGCAATCAGTGCGGTAAGTGTTGCACGAAATACAGTGATGGTGGTTTGTCCGCATCGACAGAGGAAATTCAGTCGTGGGAAAGGTATCGGCCAGATATCGTTCGTTATGTTAAGGATGGAGAGATTTGGGCGGACCCGGAGACGGGAGAACTGCTAACCTTGTGCCCCTGGCTTCGAAAAGAGCCCAATCAGCCTAAATATACCTGTGATATTTATGAGGAGCGCCCTGATGACTGTCGATATTACCCCACTAGAATAGAAGAGATGATTCGTGATGAATGCGAGATGATTGAGGTGAGGGATATGGCGCAACCGAGGCGTGCCCAAAAAGCATTAGATGAATTAATGTCAGGCAGCCGACCTCCTTGTGGCTGATTGGCATTGATAACGTAGCCTGTCTAACGCTTCTAGGGTGCGTTTCCTATGTGCTTTCTTAACTAATAGAAAAGGTTATATTAGGCTTTTTTCGCTTGTGCTATATCGTAACCAAATCGACCCTTTCCACTACGAGCATTGGTTTCACCCGCTTCTGTAAATGCGACTTCAAATAATGAAAAGCTTAGAGAGATAGTTTCTCCAGGTTCGCCATCGCCAGAAGCGCCGATAGAATAGCTACTGATCAGTGTATCTTCCAATGTATAGGTTAGAAACTCTTCTAGTTGATCTCCACCAGTTGTAACAAAGTGAATAAGTATTTTTTTACCTTTTGTGCCAATTGTTGATTCTTGAACAAGTAGTGGTGTGGCCTTATCAACAACCTTGGTTAGTGTGATCTCGCTAATGCTAGGGCGAGACGCCTCTCGATTAGACATTCGACCCGTATTTTGAGAAATCGCGCGGCCTACACCCCAGTTGAAGCTTGAGACTTCGATCATTTTCTCGAAACCTTTAGCGGTAATATTTCCTTCAATGCCTTCAATTTCTAAGTAAATAGCCATGATAATAATCCTGTGATGGTCAAATTGTTGATTAATGTTGTTATGATGGTGTTGTTCTTATTGCCTAAATCATGGCGAAATTATTACAGATGGAGATGCGTTTTGAAAGGCATTGTTCATGTGAATAATGCCACTAATGAGTAGGCAGAAATATAGCCTTTAATGCTTCTAAATGTAGGTAAAGGTATCTAGTAATTTGTTTGACCGTGAATATTGAGAGTGAATATAGTGGATCTATTTGAGAATGAAACTGGTCAGCTACGGAACAGGTTACCAAGAGATGGTTGTGTAACATATTACGGACCTATTATGCCTTCTTCTGATGCCAACCAATATTTTGATACCTTACTGACTAGTATTGACTGGAGAAATGATGAGGCGGTTATTCTAGGGAAGCGTATTGTCACAAAAAGGAAGGTTGCATGGTATGGCGATGAAGCGTTTGATTATACCTATTCGAAGACAACAAAAAGAGCATTACCTTGGACTTCAGAATTATTGTGTTTGAAAGCTATAGTGGAAAAAGAAACGGGTGAAACGTTTAACTCGTGTTTATTGAACTTGTACCATGATGGTTCTGAAGGTATGGCTTGGCACAGTGATGGCGAAGTTTATTTAAAGAGAAATGGAGCGATCGGATCGTTAAGTTTTGGAGCGGTACGAAAGTTCTCTTTTAAGCATAAAAAAACCAAAGAAAGTGTATCGATGCTTATTCAGCATGGAGGCTTACTTGTTATGAAAGATGAAACGCAGCGTTTTTGGCTGCATCGTTTGCCCCCAACAAAAATAGTAACAACACCGAGAGTGAATCTTACATTTCGAACGATTGATATAAAAGATAATCGCTAAGGAAGATAGCGTGGGTATCAATTCTGAGAAATAAGGCAGGGCAAGTTACCTGCTTGACTTAATGTCGATTGGTATCTAAATGAAGTGATGATTGAATGTAGGTACCGTTTTTAATTGGCGTTAATTTAACAGGATTATAAGAACCTTGATGTTGTCATAGTGAGTTTTGCAAAAGGTTATACTGGCAGTGTAACGCATTCCATTGGTTTGGTTAGTGCTACTGAAGAGGCCTGGGACCATGAAGAAACTGCTGAATACGCATTATATTCCCCTATATCACTAAAAGCGGATGATAAGCACTGTTATTTATCGACGGTAGAATCAGTTGCAACGCCGTTAACGTCATATACATATCGTTATAATGAAATTGGTAAGCTTGTTGATACAATTGCTTTGAAAGACTTTGGGCTGGCGGCGATTGAGCTGAGTGGTTCCGAACTATATTCAGGCGGTATTTAGGAGGCTAAACAACGTTGTGATGGAGGCCCATAACAGGCGCTGGAACTGTTATGGGCCTCTTGCTATAGTGCAGGTTAATCTACACGTTAAGGAATATGATGATGAAATTTGCTAGCCATTTTGGATTTTTACTTTTTACTCTTGGTTTGTCGCTCACTATATGCTCAAAAATGGCATTTGCAGAATCTGTATTGCAGATTCCAAAAGCATCAGGTGATTTTGCCTTATCACAAACACCTGAAGCATCATTGGGAAGCCATGATCAGGGTGTTGGTATTAAAAAGGGCAGTAAGGTTGTAGGTTTTACCGCCAACACCCATGATGGGCAGAAGACTGACCTTTCGGCATTATTAAAAAGTGCACCACTGATGATCGTTTTCTATCGTGGTGGGTGGTGCCCGTATTGCAATCTACAAATCCGAGAGTTAACAAAAGAATGGCCCAAGTTTAAGAACCGAGGTGTTACACCTGTATTAATCAGTGCGGATAGTGTTGATGGTGCTGCGCTTGCCTCAGCAACGTATAAAATCCCTTTTCCTGTGTTATCGGATGCAAACCTTGCTGCACATAATGCGTTCAATGTGACGTTAGATGTAGATGATAAAACGTATAAATTGTACCAGTCTTACGGTATTGAATTAGAAGCATGGTCTGGAGAAGGACATCATAAAATTGCGGTATCATCGGCTTTTTTGCTGGATGCTGAAGGCGTTGTCCAGTGGGCACACACTTCCAAAGATTATAAAACACGGCCTAGTGCAAAGCAGTTGTTATCGGTTATTGATCAGTGGAGTAAATAGTGGTTATAGCCACAGAAAATGTAAACTTAGACTTTGAGGCGAGAGTGGGTGCAAAGCCCACTTGCTGGCGTTTGGCGTAAACCTCTTGCGCGGTACCTGGATACGTAATTTTTGTGAAGATAGGGCACCTACACCGAGTGATCGTAGTAGATGCCCTGATGTTAAACTGACCCCATTGATTGGTTTAGGTTCGGAGTTATTATTGGTTCGTGCTTGTCATATCTTTTTAACAGTATGATGGGTAACAAAATAAGATCGACAAAGACGGCGCAGATTATGGTTATGATAGTGATGGCTGCAATGTCTTGGTTGGGCGTGAAATTCGAAAATAGCATGGAGCCAAAACCAACACTCATCATTACAGTGGTTAGCATCATAGCAATACCAACGGTATCCATTGCGTAACGTACAGCGTTTTCATTACTGTATCCTAAGCTGTCTCTTGCGTATTGATATTTAGATAAGAAGTGAATGGTGTCATCCACTACAATACCTAAGGTTAATGTAATACCTACGGACATACCAAAGCCGATTTTTCCATCAATTAACGCCCAGATACCAAATGCCATTGCTGCAGGGAATAAATTAGGAATAACACTAATTGCCCCAAGGGTGAAAGAGCGAAACATTAGTATCAGTAAGGCGGAAATGGCGAGAAGGGCGAATACAAATCCTTTGGATAAATTATTAACATTTGCGAATTGCATGTGTGCAAATGCCAGACTTGAGCTACCAATAGTTGCATTCACATCAGATAAATTTCTTTTGTCCAGCCACTTTTGGAGTTTGGTTTCGAGCAGAATTAAGTTTTTGTCGGACAACTTGTCGTATACGGCAATAACACGGCTTTCAGATCGATCAAAGTTCATTAAGTTATTTAAGTCCTGACCAAAGGGTAGAGACATCTCATACATTAATAAATATTGTGATGCGAGGTTTCTTGTTTCGGGGACTCGGTACCAATCTGGATCATCGTTGTGCATGTCCCTATTAAGGGTTTTCATCACTTCGAGCAACGATGTGGTAAAGCGGAGTTCCGGCTGTTGAGATAGAAAATTATCTAGCTCATCAAGCAACGTTAAATATTCAGGTTCAAGTATTCCACCTTGTTCTGTTGCGGGGATACTAATATTAATAATTGCGGAGCCACCGATATTATTGGTCATGAAATCAATGTCTTTTCGAACCTCCAGTGTTTCATCAAAAAACTCTATAAAGTTATCATCAAGAATATTTTTGGGGATAAATGCCGATAAACTAATTATGACGATAGTAAATGCCAGAATGATAAGATTGCCATGTTTTTGATAGGTAGGTACTAATCCCCCAAGTTTTGGCATGGTTGATACCTCTTTTGCCTTCGAAGGAAGGTAATATATTGCTGCGGGTAAAAAGGTGAGAGAGGCAACCATAGCAAATAGAATACCTATTGCGGATGCAGTACCCATATGTGCGAAAGGTGGTGAGTCGGAAAAATTTAGGGCTAAGAAACTGAGCGCTGTGGTTAGGCTAGTGAAGATAATGGGCGCGAAGTTAACTTCAATGCTTTTTTGTAAGGCTGTCTTTTTATCGAGATTGTTAGCAAGCCCCTGAGAGTAATTCACCATAAGGTGTATGCAGTCTGCCATGGCCAGAATAATAATGATGGCGGGACTGTTAATAAGAATGGGTGAAAGTTTTACGCCAGTCCATAATACGCCACCCATTCCGGCTGCTATTGCTAAAAAACTGGTGGTGAGTGCAATGACATTGCCAACGAGGTCTCTTAAAACAATAGTAAGAAAAATAAAAACGATAAAGGTTGCGATAGGGAAGGTGGTTTGCCCATCTTCTTGGACGATTTTGGGAATAGAAACTTCCATGACAACGGCACCCAGTACACGAAAGTTTATGTCTGGGTACTCTTGGCGAATACCTTCTATACCCGCTCTGACGTGATCAACTACCTCTATTGCTGCATTTGCGCTATTGCTAGAGGGGAGGTTAAGTGTGACGGAGACCAGGGCAATGTCACCATCATGGGTGATCAAGTAGTCTTCCAAGCCAACTTTATTTATGGCATACGTTTTTCGAGTATTACGTTCTTTTGTTGATAATTGGGCTTCTTCATCAAATAGATACTCTACTAATAACTCATCACCTTCCACTTGAGTGTAAAGGTGGTTGGTGATGGACTCGACACGTTGTGAATAAGGTACTTGCCAACCAAATTTGGTTATTTCTCGAATAGCCGAAAGGGTTGTTGGGTCAAATATATCTTTATTTTTTGGTTCTATTAGCACAAGGACGTTTTTGTCACTAGTGAACTCATCTTCTATTTGAACAAGGTTGTTGAGGTGGACGTCATCGGCTCGAAAAAAGTCACGCTGGTTAGCGGAGAACTCTGCATTGATTCCACCTAAGCCCAATATGAGAGCAGATAGCACAATTAACATGATGCTGGTAATTCGGTGGTTCATTACCCAGTGGGCGAATAGTTTGGCAACCATGAGAGTATTTCCTGGTAAGTACAGATGCGTCATGTGGACATGTAATTTGACAGAGCGACCCCATAGAAAATGGGATTAACGTACACTAACAACTTCTCTTGGGTTTAAGAGGACAAAGACTAGGGCAAATGCGACACACGGGGGGCGAGGATGACAAACGAGTGTATTGTCACGCTTAACCAATTTACTTAATCAACCCGACAAACTAATTGGCCTAATAATGCTAGTTTACGAAGGTGCCCTGTTTTGTTAAGGCTACGCAGGGATCGGTGTAATGTTTTTTTCTACAACGAGAAAAATGCTCTCGTTTGGATTGCTGTTGAGTTCGATTTTCCAAATATTGTGTATTTGTATAAACGAAAGGACTAACGCGGTAATTACTACGGTTACTGATAAAAATTTTCGAAATGTTTTATTTGCTTGAGGCTTGTCCATTGGATTCTCATTGTTATTCTTATAAAGGTCCATTTTTGAGAATTTTCCCAATGACGATAGAAGATTCTGCCATGGGAAATGTAGAAATTACTTGATTCTGCGAAACTAAAGTCGATATATTTTTGCAATAAAATTTCTAGCAATAAGGGGAGCTTAATCACTCAGTTAGGAAAAGGCTATCTCCCAAATGGGGGATAACTGAAAATAACAAATCTGTAAATTTCAATCAGTATTTGAATAGTTTCTAAGAATGCCCCTTGATGTGGTAAGGGCGTAGTCTTTTGCTTAAATGAAGCAATGTGTCGGGAATTCTCGGGTCATTTCTAATGATTAAGCCATGACCTTCTAGCGAGGTCGTTATGATATCTAGTAAAGGGTCCTTTGTTTGTTTGTGTTGAGATCGAAAATGGTTTTCTTTACTGAATGTATTTAGTGACCAAAGATATGTTAAATATAGTAGGGCTCGCCGAGATGCTGACAACTGACAAGAGACGGTAATGTGTTGATCGAATTGGCAGTTGGTGATTTTGCTATGGGGATTGTCATGCTTTTGTTTTCTTGATGACATAATGCCTGATGAATGAAGGCTATGTATTAATATGCCACATTCACTTTCTAGATCATCCATTGATAAATTCGAATTATTATAGCACCGACTCATTAACTGATTAGCGTGAGAGTGTTGGTCGACGATTCCTTGTATGCTGTGAGTGATCGACCATACAATGAGAAGATCGTTGTTAAGGGCTTCTAAAAATTGTGCGGTATTATGTAGTGTTTTAGGCTTTGATATATGGGTTGTCTTGATGTGAAGTTGATTGTTTACAATGGGGAATTGTTTAAGTAATTTGTCGAGAGCGAAAACATGACTCCCTGTTGATTGGGTTGCTTTTTGTTTTCGGTATAGATCAAGTTGTGTGTGGCTCTTTTTGTATTCTATTTCCCGGATTTTATCAAAGAGAATACCGGGGTCATATTGGTATTTTTCGAAAAAGGAGAAAGGAAGGCCTATTTTATTTCCTGCTAGGTCTAAATTTTCCAATTTTGATAAGGCTCGGATACCTGCCGGGAGTTTTTCAATCTCATTATAGGAGGCATCTATGGTATCCAGGTGAGATAGTTTTCCTATGCTTGATGGTAAGCAGGTTAGTTCATTTTTTCCCATTCTCAGACAGGATAAATTGAGGCAGTAACCTAAATTTTCCGGTAATACAGTGAGGCTGTTGTCAAAACAGTCCAGTGTTGTTAGGTTTCGAAGCAGGTGGATATTGTTGGGAAGATAGGTCAATGAATTTGATGAAATATCCAACGTATTTAGTTTTTCTAGATTGAGAATGCAGTCGGGTAAGTACGTTAATCTGTTGGCCGATATATCCAAGTGCTGTAGTTGGGTAAGTAATTGAATATCATCAGGAATGTTGTCAAGTTTGTTGCCTGTGAGGAACAGGTGAGTTATTTCTGTAAGTTCCCACAGCGCGTCGGGTATTGCTGTTAGCTCCAGGAAGTTAAGGTGCACCTCTTTTTGTTGGGTTGATTTTATATTGTGAATGACGCTTGTAGCGTTATCTATACCCATTTTTTATAAAGGAGTCGCCAGTTATGTAGTTTGTGTCTAAGAAGGTTTTCAAAATGATCAATACTAATGATAGATGTCAGATTGTTTAAGGGGATGATTTTTTGATAGCGAAAATAACGTGATGAAAAAGACAGTTATTAGAAAGGGGTATATCAAACCTACTGAAAGCACCGTAAAGATACCTGTTTCACAGCTAGGAATTGGTATGTTTGTGAGTGCGTTAGATCGTCCGTGGCTAGAAACCCCTTTTTTGGTGCAGGGTTTTTTGATTGAAAGCTTAGATCATATCGTTTTGGTTCAAGAGTTTTGTGACTATGTCTATATCGATGCGGTGCATGATGATTGGGTTCCGACGGAAGAGCGAGTGGTTGCTCCGACTAATAAGAAAAAACGTTACATTCATAAAGTTGCGGTGGAGCAGGAAAATGACGTTGCCCCAGGGGTATACCGACATGCTAGAAATATTGTAAGTAATGTCTTAGATGATGTTCGAATAGGTAATGCATTAGATGCAAAGCAAGCGAAGGAAACAGTATCTGGTTGTGTTGATAGTATTTTGCGAAATCCCGATGCGTTAATGTGGTTGGGAAAAATTAATAATGTTGATGGGGGGACTGCAGAACACAGCCTTAATGTATGTATTTTGGTAATCGCTTTTGGTCGGCATCTCGGTCTTGAGGAGCTTGAGCTAGAGCAGTTAGGATTGTGCGGGTTATTACATGATATTGGCAAGATGAAGATACCCCCCGGAATTCTGTCAAAAAAAGAAGAGTTAACCGATAAAGAAACAAGGATATTGCAAGGTCATACGTTACATGGGCGTAATATATTGATGTCAAACTCTGGGCTATTTCATGGTGTCACTGATGTTGCTCATACGCATCACGAACACCTTGATGGGAGTGGTTATCCCCGTGGATTGAAGGCGGTGGGGATTTCCCCGCATGCACGTATTGTCGCGATTGCAGATCAGTATAATGATATGACTAGCGTGCATCCGGGTAAAAAGCCGTGCTCTACGCTAGAAGCTATTCGGTATTTGTATGCAAATCGAGGTACGGTATTTGATGATTCGCTGGTTCTTCAGTTTGTACAGTGCATAGGGTTGTATCCGCCGGGTAGCCTTGCATTGCTCAATAATGGAGAGGTGGGGATTGTGATATCAACTAATTACAAAAATCGACGGTTGCCTAAAGTGCTTGTTCTGCTGAACGAACAGAAGGCGCCTATTAAGCCGAGGGTAGTAAATTTAGGGAATGCGAAGGAGCAGGGCGATAAAAGGCAGTATCTGATCAAAGATATTTTGATCAATGGAAGTTATGGTTTGAATTTGCAAGAGCATTTAGAAAAAGGGCTTAAATTAGGCTGAGTTATTGAGCAGGTAATCACTGGGTGTTTTTCCTGTATATCGTTTAAACGCCTTGGTGAAACTTGATGCATCTTTAAAACCAACTAAATAGGAAACCTGCTTAGGTGGTTGGTTTTTTTTCGTCATATAGTAAATGGCGCGTTCAATTTTTACGGCGTTTAGTAACTCTCGGAAGTTTGTATCCTCAGCAGATAGTCTTCGCTGTAGTGTTCTTGGTGTGACGCTAAGTGTGAAAGCAATGGCTTCCATGGTCGGAAAGTTATTGCCGGAAGAGGATAACATTTGTGTGATTTGGGCGGAGAATGTTCTTACGTTTTGGAGTTCTTGCCACAGCTGCTGGATTTGAGTCAAGGCCATGTTTTGCGCATCGATGTTGGCGAAAGGAAAAGGCTCTTGAATGGTATTAATGGGGATTCTAAAACGATTGGTTGATGCACTAAAGGTACACATTTTACTATTTTTTTCTAGCGCGGAAAGTACTGAGGGGCATTCAGGGCAGGTTAATTCTAGCTTGATTATTTCCCAGTCGTCAGTGGTCATTTTGCTTCCAAACATGGCCATGGATTGAATCATAATGATGGCTATGTTGTCGGCAACCGTTTTAGGAATCAATGAAGAGGGTATGATTTCTAAATTTAGATATGTATTATCTTTTGTGATATTTATCGTTACTAAAGAGCTGATGACTGCGTAATATTTTGCCATTGATTCGCAGGTCTGTAGAGCGTTGTCACTACTGACAAGTAGGTAGCCTAGAGGGCCTAAGCTGTTGGCATTTGAAGCGTTGCCTAAGGTTCTCCAAGGGAGGTCGGTGATTCTTTTGTGCTGAAAGTGATTGGTAAATATTTTTAGTTGTTCGGAGGAAAAAAATAGGTAGCTTCCTTTGCGTTGTGTTGATGCCCAGCTGGATGCAAGTAGACGTTCCTCCTCAGTACCAATATGTTCAGCCCAGCGTTCCGGAGAGTCTAGGAAGATACCTATTGCGGGGTAGTAAATATACTGTTGGTCTGATTGCGTCATAAGATTACTACAAATGCAGCTATAAAGGTTACTACAAGAAAAAGTTAGGTGACAGGTATTGCCTATGTATTGGGGCTTATACTACTTTTTCAAGTTTAGGTGCTGAAATAGAGTGATACGTTTTTTTGATCCTTGCTAATCCGGTAGGATTGTAGAAAATGGAACCTACCCCTGGTGGATCAGTTGTTACCGTATAGAGATAGTTAGATATGTTGTTAAACGCCCCCACAATACACGACGTATTATTTAACGATAATATTAAACGCAACGCGAGCGATATGGCGATTTGTGATGAGTCAACGTCAATTAGCTGGCATCAGTTACGCGAGCGCTGTATATCTTTGGCGGTTGAAATGAAGGATACTTTGGGACTAGGTGAGCATCAGCATATTGCATTATTAATTGGCAATCGTACTGAGTTTATTGAATCGATGCTTTCTGGGATTATCGCAGGTCTATGGATTACGCCTGTTAATACACACCTGAATTCGAGTGAAGTAAACTATATTATTGGTGATTCTGGCGCAAAAGTCCTTTTTTATGATGATCAACATGCTCACCTTATAGAAGATTATTTGCAGGGTAATCAACAGACGTGTGAATGTATTAATATCGAAGAATTCTGCTCAATGACGTATCAAAAAAAGCCCAATAACGAAAACAGTGAACTCACGGAAAATTGTTTTCCGTTGTCTGGGGCTGCTGGAGGAACGATGTTATATACCAGTGGAACAACAGGAAAGCCAAAAGGGGTAAAACGTAATAAGCCCGGTTCATTGGATGAGGTAATGAAGCGTATGCAGTCGGGTGGGAAAATGTTTGGTCTTGACGGGAAGGGGCCGCATCTCGTTACTGGACCGTTATATCATGCCGCTCCTATGTTGTTTGCATTGTATGATTTGTTGAATGGCGCACCTATGGTGATAATGCCAAAATGGAATAACCAAATGTTTGTGGATCTTGTTATCCAGCATGGAATAACAACAACACATCTCGTGCCTACGATGTTCGTACGACTGCTCAACGATAATGCAATAGCTGAAAAACAAACGGATTTTACTACATTGCAGCTTGTATTACATGGCGCTGCGCCGATAGCAAAAAGCACTAAGCAAAAAATGTTGCAATGGTGGGGTAATATTTTAGTTGAATATTGGGGTGGGACCGAAGCTGGTGTCACTACTCTGGTGACCAGTGAGCAATGGCTAGAGCACCCTGGAACCGTGGGGAAACCATTGCCCCATTTTGATGTTTATGTTGGAGATGATGCAGGTAATCCTGTTGATAATTCTTCGGTGGGCCAATCTTCAAAAGATACTGGAAACGAAAGTCCTTTAGAAGGGTTGCTTTTTTGTCGACATCATCAACTTTCGCAAGTGTTTGAATATCATCATGATGATAAAAAAACACAGTTATCTCATCCGCAGCCTTATGTTTTTTGTATTGGTGATATTGGGTATGTGGCTGATGGGTTTGTATATCTGTCAGATCGTCAATCTAATATGATTATTTCTGGTGGGGTTAATATTTATCCCGCAGAAACGGAGCAGGCCTTGTTGGAGCATGAAGCTGTTGCGGATGTCGCCGTATTTGGGATTCCCAGCAATGAATGGGGTGAGGACGTAAAAGCTGCAATTCAATTAAAACCTGGTTTTGAACCAAGTAAAGCATTGGCAGAAAGTATAATTGGATTTTCTAGGGAAAAGGTTGCAACCTATAAAGCACCAAAAAGTATCGATTTTGAAAGCCTGTTACCAAGAACTCCAACCGGAAAACTACTAGTTCGCTTGTTAAAGGAAAGATATCAGTAGATATAGTGGTAGCAATAAAAAAGCGCTGTAAATTGTGAAAAATCGATCTACTAGATAGGTTTACTTCTATAATTATTGTTTATATCACTTGTTAAGTGAACGCTAGAAATCGTTGCTATGTACTCAAGGGTGCGTAGATGATGGGGTTTTTGGCGGTTGACTGTGGGACAGATCTTGGTGCATCAGTTTCGTAGAGTGGTACAACTATAAATTTAACAGGTGTTATTGATTAATTCGGTTAATTTCCCGGCGGTCATCGGGCGATGATAATAGAAACCCTGAAATGTACTGCAGCCGCATTGAATGGCAATGTTAACTTGCTCTATGTTTTCTACACCCTCAGCGATAACGTTAAGTCGTAATGAGTGCGCTAAGGCGTTAATGGCCGTTAGTATTGCTTTGTCATCTTCTCTTAGTTCTAATTCTTTGATAAAGGAGCGATCAATTTTTATGGTGTTGATAGGTAAATTTTTCAGGTAGCTAAAGGAAGAGTATCCGGTGCCGAAGTCATCTAATGAAATAGAGATTCCTATTTTTTTAATATCGTTAAGGCGCTCTATAGAAAAAGCTATATTATCGATAGCAATGGATTCTGTTATTTCAATACATAGCTCTTGGGGTAATATTCTGTGACGGTTTAATACACTAGTAAATAGAGATAAAAAATCTTGATGATAAAAATGAACGGTACTAATGTTTATGCTTACAGACCAATGAGTTTGCCATTGATGCTGTACTTTCCAGCGGGTTATTTGCTCGCAGACATCATTGACTAACCATTCGCTAACAGGAATGATAAGGCCATTTGATTCCATGATTGGAATAAATTCAAGGGGTGATACAAGACCTCTTTCTGGGTGATTCCAGCGCAAAAGAGCTTCAAATCCCGTTATTTTACCCGTCAAATCAACTTGAGGTTGATAAAATACTTCAAGTTGATTTGACGTTATGGCGGCATGAAGGTGCATTTCCAGTTGGTGTTTGTTTTCAACCGAAGTGCTCATTTCTCTTTGATAAACTACTGCTCGCTTCCTTCCCCTGTTTTTTGCCTCATACATTGCAGTATCTGCAAAGCGCAATAACAATTCTTCGTTGGTGTTTTCTAAAGGGAACATGACAATACCAATGCTTACGCCTATATGAAATATTTTCCCCTCTGTTTGAATGATTTGAGTTAGCGTTTTTATGATGTCTTGGGCGAGATCGTTGGCGCTTTTTTGGGCTTGTTCTCTGTTGGTTTCCTTACTCTCCATAAGAATGACAAACTCATCGCCACCAAATCGAGCAAGGAGATCGGTGCTGCTGATTTTACGTGCGAGAATTTTTGAAATTTCAATGAGTACGGCATCTCCTGTTTCGTGGCCTTGTGAATCATTAATGTTTTTGAAATGATCAAGATCTAAGAATAAAATTGCGTTAGATTCGTTGTCAGAGGAATCCATAGCTTTTGACAGGTGCTGCTTAAACAAATATCGATTTGGTAGGCCTGTGGTGTCATCGTGGGTTGCCAAATACGTCATGCGTTTTTGTGTTTTTGTTTTTTCAGAAATAAGCTCGTTGACCCGAGATAAAAAATAGTTTCCTGCGTCACTTAGTGCGCCAAGTTCATTGTGTTGATGGCGTTTGCTAACAGAGAGCTCTTTATTGCTATTTATATCAATAGACTTAAACGTCTTTGCGAGATTTTCTAGAGGTTTGGTTATTAATGAGAAAAATATTAATAGTAACGCAATGGATAGTGCGATATTTCGTAAGACGCCGGAAATAATGACAAAACTTGATCTGTTATAGAATGTTTCAAGAAATTTATCGACGTTGATGACGATTGTTAATTTTCCAGGAGGAATGTTTGAATATATTGGATTTGATAAGTTTTCTATATAGGTTTTTCGTGTCCCCCCAATAAGGCCAGTTAACCATGAAGTTTTTGTTTTTGAAATATGTTTGCTGCTCTTTGAAAGGGTTATTCCAAGTTCATCGGTTATTTCAGCAGATTCAATAAATTCGTATTTTAACAAACCTACAACAATCTCATTGGCTAGAGACTTGTCTAGCGTTGTAACGGATCGGATGGCGGAGGGTAGGCTGGATTTTTGTATTTCTTGAATTGTGGCATCGAGCTCTTCATCTTGGCTAGTGAAATCATAAATGACTTGCGCCGAGCTAAGTGCAATGCCTATGATAAATGCCATTAAGATGACATACCGAGACAGAGTGATTGCTAGCCGGGATTTTGTTTTTAATGGGTTAGCCATAAGTTCTTGTCGATGTCCTTTTTGCTGTAACAGTGACCTAATCGAGTCGTTGTTACTGCCTTTTTTAGTTGTGAAGGCCTCAATAATATCTGGGTTTATCAAGAATGCGTTAAGCAATGCATTGTTGATAATGATAGCGTCGTTTTTTTCAAATTAGCACCTTAACCATTAGGAGATTATTATTAAAGGGGATGGGGCAGATTTACTGGTATTCTTTCTTATTGAAATACAAAGAGTCTGGCAGGGTAGGCTTCGTCACAACTAGCGTGCTAAAGATGGTGAGATATAACCAAAATTATAGACTATGAGTTACCTTTACCCCAGAGAGGTAGCAGGCAAATCCTCAAGGAAAAGCCGTGTGGCTTTGTCGCCCGGTAAGTAATGTTCTAATCGGATGTCCTGTAAGGTGACGTCTACTGCGGTTCCAAAGGTAGATATGGTGGAATATAATGAGAAGTGTTTGTCACTAATGGAAAAGTTAACTTTAATCATTGGGGCAGTGCCAAAATCCATTGTTCGTGTTTTCCAATCAGTTGGAATATCTGGCATTGATAGTATTTTTTCTAGCAACGTATTTTCCTGGTCGCAACGCGCTCCTGCCAAGTGTTCGTGATATAAACGGCGTAGCAGGAAAATACCTACATACTCCCAGTTGGTCACGAAGCGGCGATAACCTTTTGGATGGAAAAACAGTTCCATTATGTTGTTTGTTTCAGGGAAATCAGCGCCATGTTGGATGAAGTAATATGTTAATGCCATTTGCGCTTGATTCGCCATCAACAGATTCCAGTGACTATCAATGACAATGGCAGGGTACGGAGCATGGGCATCAAGCATATAGGTAAGGGCTTCTCGTACATCCTTCATGCTTTCATCGGATAGATCATGTTGGGTAAATTCTTGGCTGTAACCTGCGGACGTTAATAATAGATTGGCATCACGAGAGGGAACATCCATCACGTTAGATAGATGTAGCACCATCTCCCGGCTGGGTTTTGATCGACCATTTTCCATAAAGCTGATATGTCGAGTGGATACCTCAGCATTCAACGCCAATGCCATTTGGCTAAGCCGGTTTTGTTGTCTTAGTTCTTTTAAGATGGAGCCAAATGCGGTCATTGTGGATGTTCCTGTGTGAATCTGCCAACTCAGGGTTATTTTAGCGGGTATTGGAGGAGTAGATATTACCTCAGAGGTAATTGAGAGCATAACCCCGAAGGTGCATGATTAACCTCACCAACAGACTTATTTATCCTCAGAAGGGCAATTGTTATGAAATCTATCTCATTAAAGGCGGCGTTACGAGTAAACAGTGTATTTTCAATCATGTGCGCTGTGGATTTGTTGTTGTTTAGCACAGCAATTGCCCAGGCCATGGGGGACGTGGCACCCTGGATATTACAGGGGGTAGGCGTTGCACTTGTTTTGTGGGCGACAAGCCTTGTTTGGGTATCTTCAGGACCGGTGATTAACCAAACCTTAGTGAAGGGTATTATTATTGCTGATCTTGGCTGGGTACTGGGTACCGCTATACTCCTGATTGAGCTGCCAGGAGTGTTTTCAGCGTTAGGGAGTATGATGTTGGCGGGTGTGGCTTTTATTATATTGGTTCTTGCCTTACTTCAAGCTAAGGCACTGGCGACATTAAACCCTCAAGGCAAGTTATTAGTGAGCTGAATGCGTTAGTAACGCTTATTATCAAAAGGGCTGCGACAGCTGCTAATGTCGCTAGCCCTTGGTAGGCTATCAGCAAATCTAAGCTGTTCGAGTAACTTATAGTGCCAATTTCATTTCCTTTGTGAGAGGGATATTGGCATTTTCTTTCGGGAAGACTTTTTCACGAACCACCTTAAATCCTAAACGCGTATAAAGTGATTCCGCCCGTGGATTGTTATCCGCAACATCTAACGAAAGTATTTTGTATCCATTTTCTGTTGCGATAATCCGCTGATGTTCGATCATCTTACTGCCAATACCTGTGCCGCGAAGGCTGGTGTCCACTCCAAAGTTCGAAAGGTATATTTCATTTTTTCGGGGTACTCGCATTACGCTGCTGGTATGGCGCATTTTCGCCAACATGGTGATGGCTTTGATGGGCCCATAAAAAGAAAAAATGTTCTTTACCGTGCCCCAGATAAGACTATTAACGACGTTTCCATCAAAAAAACAACCGGTGGCGATAACACGGTTATCACTTATTGCCACCGTGACATTGTTGAAACCACAAAAGCCTTGGCCCGATAAGAACTCATAATGAATGAAATCAATAGCTGTTTTATCGGAGGTTTTAAAAATAAAATCATATAACTCGATACCGGAACTGTACATAAGTTGGCTGATATCGCCGTTATCATCGGGGGAAGCTGTTCGTATTTCCATTGTAAAAATCTCCTTTTTAGATGACCAGAAATAATAGCGTTATTGCGATAGAAAAGACAATAATGCGTCATTAACTTGTTGTGCTTGATCTATATTTACCCAATGTGCAGCATTTTCAATTGCAATGATGTTTGCGCGTGGTAATAATTTTGTCGCTTTTTCCGCATTGCTATAGGGGAAGCTAATATCTTGTTTTCCCCAGATAAAGGTTATGGGTATGTTCGTTCGGCCTAGGGCTGCCCAGCCTTCAGTATAATCGCGAACAGGGGATTGTCGTAAGGTTGATAATAATGAGCGACTAAACCCAGGATACTGAGCAAATTCATCCCAGCGGTCAATGACCCATTGATTCTCTTGACGGAAATACAAATAATCTTCCACTTTGGGTTTAAGAATTTCTTTACCAAAGTAGTGGAATGCTAGATCTGGAATGAGGGGTGTCTTGAGTAGTTTAGTCGTGTTGTCACCGTCTTTAGGCCAGCCCGCGGGACCGAGTAGTGACAAGCTAACAACATTATCTTGGTGGTTAAGAGCATAATCGCTGGCAATGACGGAACCAAAGGACGCTCCGATTAAATGCGCTTTTTTGATGTTAAGAAAAAGCATTAACTGGTGTAGCTGGTCTCTAAAAACGGATAATGATAATTCAGTTCTGGGCCTTGATGATAAGCCGCGGCCCCATAAATCATAAGAAATAACCTGAAAGCCAGCATCAACAAGAGGTTTTATATTGGGGTTCCATGATTCTAAAAATCCGTTAAAGCTATGGATAAGTATAACGGTAGGTTGTTCTTTTTTACCAAATTTTTGGTAGCGAGTAAGGCCGAGGGAGGATTGAAAGTAAAGTTCTGGAGATGATTTTTGGGTGCTTTTTTCTCTGGCCTTGTTGAAAGTAGATAAATCTTCATAAAAATATTGATATATTGAAGTGAATGCGAAAAGTGTGATCAGAGTTACTACGGTTATAGATGATTTGACGAAGATATGACGTTTCAAAATATGCCCTCCTTGGTATGCTGTATATTTTCCTAAATGATAACTCAAGCGACTCAAGCGACTTCAGCCACCACCAAAAACGATAAAGAACTGAAAGCAGCCCACCAGTAATCCAAGTACCCCACCACCGAGTGTCATCATCCACTCGTCTTCTTCAAAAATCGGGCGTATCATGCGTTCAAACTGTTCGGGTGATAGCAATTTCACCTTCTCTATTACCGTGTTTTCGACATCCATGGCCTCTTCTACATAGGCGTGTAGGTGTTTCATGGAATCTTCTAATGAATCGATAGTTTCTTCAATGGCTTTTTCTTTGATGGCGATATAACGCTCAGTACCAACCGTCATTAAAACAAGGGGTTTGGCATATCCAGAAAACTGATCAAACGCCTCTTGCATGTGTTTATTGATCAATTTGAATAGTTTGTCAGAAGATGGGCCTTTTAATACCGCAGCGGCAACCTTTTCTGGGTTAAAAATCTCTTCTGCGATTAGCATACCTTGCTCTACCGCAATTTCATCTTGGCGACGGAAAAATAACCCATGGATAGTGAAGGGGCCAATTTTTTTCGGTTGCTTTGGATCAAATATCATTTTTAATGCAAGAACATTGGTGAGGTATCCGACTAAGGCTCCACCGACAGGAAGTACCCAGCTTTCGGGGTAGAACAACCACAAGAACATTTCGGCGATACCAAATAAGAAACCAAAATAAATTCCCGACTTAGCGATGAATTTCATCTCCTCGCTGGCGGATTTTTCAAATATTTTACAGAGAACCTCTATATCTGAAACGAGGTTGGAGATTAACATATGGCGAACATCAAAAACGTCTTCAATGTTCTCTTGGAACGCTTCTAACATCGTTGTGATGATATCAGGAGCTTCACTTTGGATTTTCTTATAGATGCGCTTTTTTATGGCAACGGGTAATGCTTCCCAGGCTTTTGGAGCCTCTGCTAGCATGACCTTATTAATAATGGTTTCGATCATCTCTGGCATGATCGGTTCAACTTCTTCGATAATCCGTTTCGAATCAAGTTTGCCGAATAACTCATCAAGGTCCAGCAGTGTTTCGCTCATGGTGTCTACGGTATCACGAGCGATTTTATCGGCCATTCTTGGGATAACACCCTGCCAACCTAAAAAGGGGGGGATGCCTACAAAATTAAGCGGTTTGAACGCCATTTTGATTGCAAGAGAGTTGGTTCCCCAGCCTACCAGTGCGCAAATAATCGGAATACTTATATATAACCAGGGATCTGACCAGAAATTATCCACGTGTAACAGCTCCATTGTTGCGTTTTATCGTTTTGCCTTTTTAAAGGAGGCGATTCTGACACTGCTTGGCCTTTGTTTCAAACACCAAGAGCGATCTTTTTATTTTAAAAGCTATGTTGATAATAGACTTATCAGTATTTTTCGTAGCCATGTTAAGGCTGGGTCGTTGCCCCTTGTGGTGTGCCAGGTCTGATAGAGAGAAACAGGAGGCAATGAGAACGGTAATGGCGTTAAGTGTAGATTAAATGCTTCTTTGAACATTTCCGCTTGGCGTTTAGGCATAGCAGCAACTAAGTCCGTACCACAAATCAAGGGTGGCATTGCACTAAAATGGGTCACTTGAGCCGCGATGTTTCGTTGTTTTAATGTGTCGTTGATGATGCTGTCGTTTACCAGTGTTTCTAGTGGACGGATCTCTGGCTGACGCTGTGGTAAAACCACATGGTATTCTGCAAAGTATTGGGCGATGGAGCATTGCGCTTTAATTCGAGGGTGATTCTTATCAACAACAATAACAACCTCTTCGAGGGTGACGCATTCATGGCAGAGGTTGTTATCCTGTATCACCTGGTAGTCAATAATGAGATCAAGCTCTCCCTGGGCTAATAGATTTGCATGGTTGTTCTCTGGATTGCGGGACATGATGTAAGAAATAGCACGATTATTTTGTGTTGCTGTCATCAACCGGTTGAGTAATACGGTTTCACCATAATCGGTGGCGGCGATGGTAAATACCTGTTCGCTGCTATTGGGGTCAAACGGATTGTCAGCGCTGAACCCATCTTCTATCAACCGTAATGCTTGCTGTATTGGCTTATGCAGCTCTTTGGCTCTTAGTGTTGGAATCATGCCGTTACGGGTACGAACAAATAGTGCATCGTTAACCGTTAGCCTCAGTCGCTGCAATGCATTGCTGGCAGCAGGTTGGGTCATATTTAACCTTTCTGCTGCTAGTGATAACTTGCCTTCTATCATTAGGGCATCAAACAGAATGAGAAGGTTGAGATCAATGGATCGTAAATTAAGCTTCATGAATGTAATAGATATAAAATATCAATTTGAAGAATGTTACTGGCAAGTATAGCCTAAACATATCGTTGGTAAGAAAGCTGTGGAGGCTCTTGGTATGACTATTCTCAGAAACTTCGTTTTGTTAGTGATAAATCGGTGTGTTGGACTCAGGGCTTGGATACTGGCAGTGGTTTTGCTGGTGCTCTCGGGTTGCGGTAAACCCGAAGTGGAGGTGGTTGATATAGAAGTGGAGCAGCAAAGGAGCCTGGCAGAGCATACTCAGGAGTTTAGAAAAGAAGTCATTAAGGTTACTGATGGGGTCTGGGTGGCAGTAGGCTATGGTTTAGCTAATTCAATTATGTTGGAAGGCGATGATGGCCTTGTGATTGTGGACACCATGGAGACCTTGGAGGAGGCGGAGGAGGTAAAGCAAGCTTTTCGAAAGATATCCGAGAAACCGATAAAAGCCATTATCTACACACACAATCATGCTGACCATGTATTTGGTTCTAGTGCGTTCTCAGAGGGCAACGCTATCGATGTTTATGCCCATGACACTACCTCTTTTTATATCGATCGAGTGGTTAATGTTATTCGACCCATTGTGAGTGTACGGGGTGCGCGTATGTTTGGTTCACACTTAGAGGGTGCTGCGCTGGAAAATGCGGGCATTGGCCCTCACTTGGGTATTGGTCCAGATTCACGATTAGATGTGTTGAGACCCACCAAAACGTTTCGTCAGTCTTTGGATGTAACGGTTGCGGGGATTCATATGGTGTTAGAACATGCTCCTGGTGAAACGAATGACCAAATTTTTGTTTGGCTTCCCGAGAAAAGAGTGCTGCTACCAGGGGATAATATTTATAAAACATTTCCTAACCTCTATACCATTCGCGGGACGTTACATCGGGATGTGTTAGCGTGGGCAAAAAGCATTGATAAAATGCGTCAGTTAAAGCCAGAATTTTTAGTGCCCTCTCATACTCGTCCATTGCAGGGTGAGGTTTTTATTGGTGACACGTTAAGGGATTATCGCGACGGCATTCAGTTTGTTCATGATCAAACGGTTTATTGGATGAATCGTGGTTTAACACCCGATGAAATTGTTGTAAAAGTAAAGCTTCCTGATGACTTGGTTCGGTCACCTTTTCTCCAAGAATTTTATGGACAGGTTGATTGGTCTGTACGCTCTATCTTTACAGGCTACTTGGGTTGGTTCGATGGAAATTCAACAACCTTAAACCCATTACCACCATTAGAAAAAGCACAGCGTATTGCTGATCTAGCGGGAGGTAGTGACATGTTATTAAAAAAAGCTAAAACAGCGGTATTACAAAAGCAATGGCAATGGGCATTAGAGTTAACGGACCATTTGATGGTTTTGGGCGATAAAATTACTGCAGTAAAATCATTACGTAAAGAAAGTTTAGTATCGTTGGGGGAGATGCAATCAAACCCTAATGCGCGTCATTACTATTTAACACAGGCGCTAGAATTAGATAATGACTTTAGAGCTGGAATACCCGTTAACCCAGAGAAACATATGGTACACAGTTTACCGTTAGCAGGTATCTTTCAATCGATGGCAGTTAATTTAAATATTGAAAAGGCGGGTAGCCTTCGTCGTGTGGTTAACTTTAACTTTCCTGATGTGAAGCAGCAGTACTCATTAACATTGAGGAACGGCGTTGTTGAGGTACAAAATTACCTTCAAAATAATGCGGATATAACGGTGACAATGCAATCATCATTATGGAAAGAAATTGTCAGTGAGATACGTAATCCACTCGCAGCATTTGCATCGGGAGATATTGATATTGAAGGGAATAAAATGGATTTAATTGCATTTTTAGCTTTGGTAAAAGCACCTGACCGGGAATGACGTCTATATTGTATTAAGCGTTGTTGTTGTGTACTTGGTACAATGGCGCTTTATACAATAAATATTATATAGGTCATTCATGCTCGCACCTGATCTCTCTCGTTATCAATCCTGTTTGCCTTTTTCTATTAGGCTTTCTTGTGCGGTGTTTATTTTTGTTGCATTAGCGTCAAATGGAATAGGAGCTGTTGAAACAGGTATATTGGAAGAAGAGGGTTCTACGGAGTTTATTGTTGTTACTGCCCAGAAACGTGAGGAGTCCGTTCAGGACGTACCTATTGGTATCACCGTATTGGATGGTGATGATTTAATGTCTTATGGGATTTCTGAACCTTTAACGATTGCACAGTTTACACCAGGGGTTTATGCCAGGCCCACGGTAGCAGGAAGCAATCCATTGTTTTCAATTAGAGGTATGGGTTTTAATGATTTCACGTCGATCCAAAACCCAGCGGTGGCGGTTTACTTTAATCAGGTAGCATTACCGTATCACACGATGATGGGTTTTCAGCTTTTTGATATGCAACGTGTTGAAGTGTTAAAAGGCCCACAAGGAACACTGTACGGACGAAATTCCACTGCGGGTGCCATTAACTTTATCAGTAACCCTGCATCCTTTAATTCAGAAGCTTATGCTATTGCTGAATACAGTAGTTATGAAACCTATCAGTTTGATGCGATGGCTAATGGAGCCATATCGGATTCATTAGCAGTACGTTTTGCAATGCGCTCTCGTCAGCGTTTAGACAGTTATCAAAAAAACCGATTGGACGATGATAGTCACTTTGGAGAGCAAGATAAGTTTGATGGGCGTTTTTCGTTTTTGTGGGAAGTGAGTGATGATGTTGATGTGTCACTTAGTATGCATAGTGGTCGCGATAAATCTGGACAGGTTGCTTATGAGCATTTGGCGACAATAGATAAAGATAATCCTACTGTTGATCCGTGTCCTGAAGTGGCGGCCGGGGATAGAGCGGAAGGGAGCTGTATTAATAAGGGTGGTTATTATGATCCGGATAATAATCCTTACCATGGTGATTACAGTACGAAGGGCCGATTAGATAATAAATTTCGAGGAGGCTCGCTAGAAATCAATGGAGAGTTTTCTGGGCTAACGTTTACCTCCGTGACAGGTTATGAATATTTTGAACGTTATCAACCTCAAGATTCTGATGCATCACCGTTTCGATTTATCGATATGTTATACGATGATGAAACAACTGCATTTTCTCAAGAGATACGAGTGAGTAATGAGAGTAATGATCGCTATTATTGGATGGTAGGTGCCTATTACGCCAAAGACGAAGTGCGTGGTTTACAGACTGCCGACGTGGCAGATTTAACTGTTGAGGGTATGGTCGCATCGGTGAGCAATGATCAAGACAGTCGTTCTCATGCAGTTTTTACAAACTTAGAATTCTGGCTTCACTCACAATGGAAATTATTTGTTGGCTTACGTTTTACGTCTGAACAAAAAAAATGGCAAGGCGGTAGTTCATTGCTAGCATTCGGGGCACCAAATCTTAACAGCGGTACCATTAACAACGATGAGTGGTCGGGTAACGTAGGCATAGAATACCATGTAAGCCCAGATGTCATGGTGTATGAAAGTCTAACAAGAAGTTATCGTAGCGGTGGTTTTCCTGGTGGTTTTACATTGAGCCCTGATAATTTAAATGAGTTTGATCAAGAGTATGTACATGCGTTTGAGGTGGGCATAAAGAGCATGTGGTTAGATAATCAATTGATGATAAACAGCGCCCTGTATTATTATGACTGGCATGATTTGCAAACTAGTGGAACGGATGTGGATAGTGGTGTTGTGTCATTACGTTTATATAATGCCGGTGATGCTGAGATTTACGGAGCAGAAGTTGATGTGATGTGGAAATCCGCTGAACATTGGGAATTAGGTGGAGGCATAAATTGGATGATCACGGAAATAGTTGATGCCAGTGCAATAGAGCTACAAGGCAACGATGTCTCTAATGCGCCGGAGTTAATGTTCAATGGTGTCGCACGGTTTTACTTTGATCTGAATCAGCTGCCAGTAATGCTACAAGGTGATGTGCATTACACGGATGAATATTTCTTCGCCACAGATAATGAACCCGTCTTTAAAGCAAAAAGTCTTTGGTTGGTCAATGGACGGGTAACGATGGAAATACCCGATCAAGAGGTGCCCTTAGAGCTGGCACTGTGGGTCAAAAATATGACTGATGAAGAATATAAAGTCAGTGGGTTTGAGCAGTTTAATTTTTCTGGAGATTCGTATTTTTATTATGGAGAGCCTCGTACTGCAGGTGTTTCTGCTAAAGCATTTTTTTGAGAAAGGTTAAATGAGTGTAAGAGAGGGCGAATGGATTCGTTGTTAGTCTAGGTGTGTTTGTTTTTGAAATAATTAGTTTCAGTTCTATCGGTAGTAATCAAGAAGAATGACTACTCTTCATTGCTATGAAGGGTTACGCTTAGTGGAATTACAGCAGGTAACTGGGTTTACTATTATGTCTAATAATTACTCAAATTTTGGGGCGATTCGCCAGTTGGGGTATCTTGTTGAAGATATTGATTCTGCGGTCGACGTTTGGATGCAGCAACTGCAGGTTGGCCCCTGGACGGTGATCAAAAATGTACCATTACTTTGCACTTATATGGAGCAAGAAAGCGCACCAATAGTTGATATTGCATTGGCATATCGTGGTGATATGCAGATTGAATTAATTCAGCAGACAAATGATGCCCCATCCCCTTATCGAAAGTATTTTCAACAAAAGCGGTTTGGCTTACACCATACCGCTTATCTTAGCCATGATATGGGTGCGACGGTTGAGCAGGCAAAAGCACTGGGTCACCAGGTAGTGTGTGATATTAATATGCCAGATGGTGCTCGTTATGTGTACACACAGATAGAAGCGTTGGGTAACGATGTTTTTGTAGAGTTCTTAGATGCAACGCCGAATATGTTAAAAATGTTTGAGTACGGGATACCCGCTGCTGCTAAATGGCGGCCAGGTTTAACCCCTGAAAAGGACGTGATTGTGATAGATCTTTCTCAGCGTACCTAGTATGACATCGCGGCGTTTTGACATAATTGACGAATACAATGGTCACATAGAGCATAGGCGTTATCGCCGGATTCTTTTATAATAACTAATATTGAACATTTTATAGCGCTGTCGTCGATTTAAAGTTGTAGTCGATCTAAAATTGTAGCCGATTAATTCGTAAGGAAGTACAGAATGGGATATTTAAATCAGCTAGATACATCATTTCTACGCATGGAATCAGAGCGTACTCCAATGCACGTTGCAGGTTTGATGGTTTTCACCTTACCTGAAAATGCAGAACCACATTATTTACAACATTTGTATGACGCCATCAGCAAGTCACCGGTTAATCTTTACCCTTTTAATTGCAAATTAAAAGAAGGAACGTTTGGTGTTGGTTCGTCTTGGGACGTGGATGAAAATATTGACATTGATTATCACGTTCGCCACTCCGCATTGCCTTATCCGGGGGGGGAGAAAGAGCTTGGAATCTTGGTTGCTCGATTACATTCACATCCGATAGATTTAAGTCGTCCTCCTTGGGAGTTTCACTTGATCGAAGGGTTAGAGAACGATCGCTACGCCCTGTATTTCAAAAGTCACCACAGTGCCGTTGATGGTATGGGAGCTATGGGGATGATTACCCGATGGTTGTCTGATGACCCGTTGGCAAGTAATGGTTACGGCCCTTGGTCAATGGAAAGTAATTACAAAGTGAAAGGCAAGAAGGGGGACGGAGCTGAAAAGAATATCGTAGCTCGCAGTTTTGATATCATTCGCGAGCAGGCAAATGCTACTGCTGAGTTGTCTAAGGCGGTTTATCATATGAGCAAGCCGAGTGAGAACCCAGAAGGCGGTATGTCATCGGCGATGAATACTCCCCAGACGCGGTTTAATACACACATTACTCAGCAGCGGCGTGTTGCAACACAGTTATATGATGTGTCGAGATTTAGGGCATTAAGTAAAGCGACGGGAACCACCATTAACGACGTGTGTCTTGCTGTTCTTGGTGCTGCTACAAGGCGTTATTTGTTAGAACTTGATGCGTTACCTAAAAAGCCGTTGGTTGCATCAATTCCGATAGCTCTGCCCCGCCCTGATGGCAAGCCTGGAAATGCTGTAGCAGGTTTTGTATGCCCATTGGAAACCGATAAAAGTGATCCAAAGCATCGACTTCAAACTATCAATGCAGTCACCTCCAGAACGAAAAAGCAATTACACGGAATGTCGTTAAAAGCGTTAAATCAATTTTCGTTTATGGGGGTGGCTCCGTTAATGTTAAGTCAGATGGCAGGTATCGGAAAAGTGATTCCACCATTGTTTAATTTAGTGGTTTCTAATGTGGTAGCTCCTCAGAAAAAATTGTACCTAAAAGGCTCAGAGCTAGAAGCGCTATACCCAATATCATTATTATTTGATGGCTATGCGTTAAATGTCACCATAGTTGGCTATTCCGATAAAGTATCTATGGGCTTTGTAGGGTGTCGCGCAGCAACACCAAGTTTGCAGCGTTTAGCGGTTTATACGGGCGATGCATTGGATGAATTAGAAAAATCCGTTTTTGAATAAGTGGCATCTTATGAGGAGGTTAATATGTTAACGTTAATTTTGTTGGTGTTGGGTTTGTATGTTGTACAAATCTATCTGGTATCGATACTATGTTTTAGCGAATCCGGTTTAAGTAATGGTGAAATGGTCACGGTAGGGATGGGCTCTAGGGATGATACCCCCTCACTAACGGTGAGAGGTTCAAGAGCCGAGCGGGCGTTAAACAATCTAAAAGAGAGCTTACCGATATTTATAACGCTCGCGATATTGGCGATTATGCTGGAGAAAGATTCAGGGCTTGCCGTAACGAGTGCAACGGTGTTTTTTATTGCCAGAGTGGTTTATGTGCCACTTTATGTGAAAGGTGTTCCTTTTTTGCGCTCGGGTGCTTGGGTAGTCGGGTTTCTTTCTCTTTTTGTAATGGCTTTTTCATTAATATAAAAACTATTGGCTGTAATTTACTTGTGATCGGCTACAAATGTCAGACGTAAACTCCATTTCAACGATAGTATCTATGCCTGTGTAATATATTGATATATAAGGAATTATATATCAATATTCCGGTGCTGCATCGTCTCTCTTGAAAGCTAGACCGTGATGGCTTATTTGACCTATGGCGGGTTATCAAACGAATCTGCAATTTTTGTCTACCAATCCCTATCTGATTATGAGAAATTGACTATCCGGGAGCCTGGTTTAGTGTAATCGGGTAGAGGATAATAGAACGACTAATAAGAGAGCTATTAAGAGAACTATGAAGAATTCGATTGAAAAACTAGAAGAAATTAAGCTCTTAAATCAATTTGACCTGGGGTCAACCGCTACAGGTATCAAAGTTCATACCCACCAAGCATCCGAAGAGCTAATTGCTGCAGCGGTTCGTTTATATGAGAAAGGGTTAACAGATCATGTTGATGGAGGTTATTTGACCGATCGAGGTATCGAGGCGGCGAGTCATGCTCAAAGCTTAATGAAGTTATTGTCGAAATAAACGGATTATTCTAGGTATCATTGAAATGAAAAGGCGCTAGTGAATTCAGAGTAGATTCACTGGCGCCTTTTGTGTTATTCGTTCATATTCTCAGGGTTGTGATTATTATTTTAGGCAAGTGCTTATAGAGTCCCGCCAAACATCAACACTAACTGTCCCCAACCAACAAAAAACCCAATGACACAACCAAGTGCCACTAATTGCCATTCGTCTTCCTCAAAGGCGGGGCGTAACATGGCTTCAAACTGTTCGGGGGTTAGTTCCGTCATCTTCGAGCGTAACGTAGTGTTGATATCCATTGCCTGTTCAGTGTAATCGTGGATTAAATGCATCGCGCTGGGCAATTGAGTCATGATTTTTGCAACGGCTTGATTTTTTATTTCAATATACCGTTTTGTGCCAATGGCAAGAGTGATAAAAGGTTTGGTGTAGCCAACTTGTTCATCCATTGTGCGTTTGACATTTTTTTGAATAAGGTCAAAAAGTTTGTCAGAGGAGGGGCCCTTCAAAATGGCATCCACAATATTTTCTGGATTCAGAATTTCTTGTGCGATGAGTAGTCCAAAATCAACAGCAACTTCATCTTGGCGTTTAATGAATAAGCCGTGAATGGTGAAAGGGCCAATTTTAATAGGGTGTTTGGGAGAAAATATCATGTTGATGGCTAACCAGTTGGTTGCACCACCGACCAGGAT
>CAJXZM010000062.1 GCA_913063125.1 uncultured Gammaproteobacteria bacterium
ATACAATCACACCTAAGCAACGAATTTGCTCAATCTCCAGAGATATCTCAATTTCTCGACATCATTGATGCCACCTACCATGAATTTGACAGTGATTTGGTATTACTCGAACAACACATGATGCGCAGCGAAGAAGATTTACACACGTTAAACACCCAGCTCCAAAACGAAGCAACCAAACACAATCAAGCAGTGGAGCAAATCAAAGGTAGCCTAAATCAATTAAACATTGATGCTAAGGCTTATGTTGATGACAAAGATCTGCTTTCAATATCGGAGTTTTTATCAGAACAAATAAAACTCAGACAACAATCAGAAACAGCGCTTCGTAAAGCCAAAGATGAGGCTGAGATTGCCGCCAAAAGCAAAACCGAGTTTCTCGCAACAATGAGCCATGAGATTCGCACCCCCCTCAATGGTGTTGTCGGAATGGCGTCATTACTACACAACACAGAGCTTGATGGGGACCAGCGTCGTTACTTAGAAACCATTCAGAGTTGCTGCAATTCACTGATGAACTTGGTTAACGACATATTAGATGTCTCCAAGTTTGATGCTGGAAAAATACAGCTTGAACGCACACCGTTTAGCCCAAGAAGCTCTATCGAACAAACACTACAAGTGGTCGCCGAACGCGCTCAAACCAAGAACATTCAGCTAGTTTCATACATATCCCCTGACGTACCAGAATATCTTATCGGAGACCCTGGACGTATCCATCAAATTCTATTGAATTTACTTTCCAATGCCGTCAAATTCACTGGCGAGGGAGAGATTATTATTAACGCCAGCCAGAGTGGTGTAAAACAAAAAGGTACGCAACGCGGTGCATCCAAGCGGTTCTGGATCACCTTCACGATAAAAGACAGTGGTATTGGTATAAGTAAGACTCAACAGAAAAACCTTTTCCAACCCTTCATGCAAGCTGACTCAACAACCACTCGTAAGTACGGTGGTACGGGACTAGGGCTAACGCTATGCAAGCAACTAGCCTCAATGATGGGCGGCTCTATTGATGTCTACAGCAAACCCGATTGCGGAAGTGAATTTACCGTAACACTACCACTTCGATTATCACCCTCATCAGATCAACCACCCTGGATAACAACACCTCTACCCGCAAAACGCATCATGCTTATAGAGGACAATAAAGCAAGTGCGAAAGCGCTACATGCTCAATTAGAGCATTGGGGGCTGAATATCTATACTGCCACCCGCTCTGACAATGCGCTAAAACTGTTGCGCAAAGGGAAGTTTGATGCACTTATTATTGATAACAATATCGATAATAAAAACGACGCCGATTTAAAAGATGGTATTTCTCTGTTAGATAAAATTCGAAGCTACGATGGTGCATTATCCTCAATCCCGGCATTAATGCTATTTAACTTGGTAGAAAAGCCCAACACTGAAGTATTTGAGAACAACCGCACATTATGTCTATCCATTCCGCTTGAATCCCACCAGCTATACAACAAATTGTCTCAATTACTCACCAACAAAGTTACATCAACTGATCATTTGCCAAATCCGGCACAAAAAGAGAGCCACTGGATCCCTCACTACGAATTACGTATCCTCGTGGTAGAAGATGACCTGGTAAATCAAGAAATTGCGTCCATGATGTTAAAAGAATTAAACTGCCATGTAGATATTGCTAACAACGGTCTTGAAGCGGTAAATGCGATAAAACGTAACGTGTATGACGTTGTTTTTATGGACTGTCAGATGCCAGAAATGGATGGCTATGAGGCAACCCAACTTATCCGTTCTCAAGGTAGCTCTAAGCTCCCCATCATTGCCCTTACCGCAAACGTAATGCCTAAAGACAAAGCGCTTTGCATTGACAGTGGAATGAACGACTATTTAACCAAACCCATCAAACGCAGTACATTAGCAGCATCGCTTAAAAAATGGGCCCCTAAAAACCAACACACATCAATATCTGCTCGACCATCAGAAAAACCCGTAGCTTCATCAAAAACACAAGGCCTACCTACATCGGGTATCGTTTTCACACAAGGGTTGGAAATGATGGGCGGTAAAGTCCCGCGCTATATCAAGCTGTTAAAACTAGCCATTGAGCAACATGACAGCAGCCCGGGCAACATTGAAAAAGCCATTGCTGAGAATAACTTCGATGAAGCCCAGCAATTGGCCCATTCCCTTAAAAGTGTCGGGGCCAATATTGGTGCAACACAACTATCCATCTTGGCATTTAGTATCGAGCATCAAATTCGTGAGTCTTCCACCGCGCCATTAATTCCGCTACAAGATGTCGCGTTACTACAAAAAGAATGGAAAACAATAAAGGCTGCTATTGATGACTACATCGTAGAAAACCAATAGCGCCTGAAATAGTGATTTTATAAAATCGCAAGATTATACGACAGAAACAAGCCTATTTCACACTAATAACAGAAATGTCATAGCACAAGGTTCGACCGGAATATGGGTGATTAAAATCCACCGTAGCGACCTTATCCAACACATCAACGACCATAACCACATGCTGCTCGCCAAACTCATCAATTGCCGTCATAACACCTCCGGCCATTCGAGCCTCTGCAGGCACATCACTCAAGGGGATTTCAATGACTTTGTTGGGATCCGCATACCCATAGCCTTGCTCAGGGGGCACGGTTACAGAAAAACTATCGCCCGCTTCTTTACCCATCAATACACCTTCAATCACATCAAGCAAGATGCCATCACCTTGCACAAATTCCACCGGCTCTAGGCCATCATTACTATCAACCTGCACACCATCATCAAATTTTAAATTAAAATCCAACGCTACATGGCTGCCCTCTTTTATTACTGTCATATTATCCCCATAACAAAAATGGGCGACCAACAAGACATGTTAGTCGCCCTAATCATTCTAAAAACATCAGTGAACTTAATTTGCCAACCTCACATTGCGAGGTCAAGCAAGATCGTTGAATTGTATGCTGTTTTTTAGAAGTCTCAAGCATTTCTCATCATAGTTCAACAACTCTACGACAAGACCAATATGAGAATAGAAAAACAATTACTACGTTTAGGTGACCTCTACGCAGAATTCGACACCATACCGTCGGCAGTTCCATTCGATATAGCACACAGTAATTTATGGTCGAGGATTTCCACTTCTTTTCCATCCACCGCCAACACTCTCTGTTTTTGCAGTCGGGTAAATACTCTACTCACCGTTTCTACTGCTAACCCCAAAAAGTTACCGATATCATTCCGAGACATCGGAAGACGGAAACCTGTGGCAGATAACCCACGAAGCGAGTGACGAGCTGAAAGGCTCAAGAGCAACGCGGCAATGCGTTCTTCTGCTGTTTTCTTACTCAACAACATTAACAACTGCTGATCAGATTGAATTTCTTTACTCATCAATTTAAAAAAGTGATGCTGCAATGAAGGAATTTCAGTAGATAAGGCCTCCAATTGAGTAAAAGGAATCTCACAAATTGCGGCTGTTTCTAGCGCTTTCGCTGAGTTTGAATGGATATTATTACAAATCCCATCAACGCCAAGCACTTCACCCGGTAAATAGAAGCCCGTTACCTGTTCCTCACCATCTTCGGATACAGTGTAGGTCTTAATGGTACCGCTGCGAACAGCGTAAATAGATTCAAAACCATCACTGGCACGAAATAGGTGCTCACCCTTTTTAAGCGGTTTGCTGCGCTTAATAATGTCATCAAGCTCGTTCAATTGCTGCTCTTTTACGGCAACAGGTAAACAGATCGGGTTTAAGCTGCAATCCGAACAAGAAACATTGAATGATCGTGACCGTATTCGAGACGCATTATCATTGCTAGACATGGCACTACCTGCTAAGAAAATTTGCAATATAGTACCATGAAAATAGTGGTTTTTACAGTTGATAGATCAAGGTCAATATTCTAGAAACCTGTTATTGACTGGTCTATACCGTCAGGCCAAGTTGTAAGTCGAACATAACCAATACCTACATTGATGGCTCTAGATAATACGAGAAAAACGACTTCCCGACTTTGCATGCTCCGACAAATAGCTGTCAAATACCATACATACTTTTCGAACAGTCAACCGACCTTTCGGGGTTATCTGATACCCAAACGGTACTACTTCCAGAAGGCCTTGATCAGCATATTCCGCTAACTTTTTCTCTTCTGGTTCAAAATATTGATCAAAATCAATACCATGGGTAAATTCAATCTCTGCTTTGTTAAGCTTGTTATGGCAGATGATCGACATGATCACATCACGCCTAACCTCATCGTCTCGCGTTAGCTCCACCCCTGCCACAATGGGAGACTCCCCATCAATCAAGGCTTGCTCATAATCCCTTATTGATTTGCTATTTTGACAATACACGTTATCAATTTGACTAATTGAAGACACCCCAATCGCAATTAGATCCGCTTCTTTAAAGGTGGTATAACCTTGAAAATTCCGGTGTAGCTGTTCATTTTTTAACGCAATAGACAGCTCATCCGACGGTTTAGCAAAGTGATCCATTCCCACATAAACATACCCTGCTTCAACTAGCCGACTAGAAGCAGCACACATAATTTGAAGTTTTTCACCGGCTAGCGGCAATGCCTCTTCATTCATTTGCCCCTGTGACTTAAAGCGTTGTGGTAAATGTGCATAATTAAACAATGAAATCCTATCGGGGCTTAGATCTATCACTTTCTCAATAGTCTTGTTTACTGAGCTTACGGTCTGATGAGGCAGCCCGTAGATTAGGTCAAAATTCAACGAGTCATACTGGTAATTTCTCGCCTCCTTTACTAGATCTTCAATCATGGATGAAGGCTGTATACGGTTTATCGCCTTTTGCACTTTCTCATCAAAATCTTGAACACCGAAACTAAGCCGATTAAACCCTAACCCTTTTAATAGTCCCAGTTTGTCGGTATCTATCGTTCTAGGATCAATTTCAATTGAAAACTCTCCGCGATCCGGGTCAACCAAGTGAAAATGACGAGAAATCTGATACCACAACTCTGTCAACTGGGGCCCATCAAAGTACGTCGGCGTACCGCCACCCCAATGCATTTGATAAACCGGGCGATTCTCCGCAAATGGTTCCGCCGTGAACTCAATCTCTTTAATAAGGTTATCGAGATAACGCCGCATTTTGTCTTGGTCTTTCGTAATGACTTTATTGCATGCACAGTAGTAGCAAAGAGACTCACAAAACGGCAAATGTACATAAATAGATAAGGGCCGTTTTCGGTTATTGCTCCTTTCAACCGCATCTAAGTAATTTTGACGCGTGAACTCTTCATGAAATTGCAATGCTGTAGGGTAAGAGGTATACCGTGGCCCCGCAACATCATGTCGCTTAATGAATTCCTCATCCCATATATCTAATTCTTTGGGTTCATTTTTTACTAAATACATTATTTCAACGTCCAAATGCCGCGATAATTAGAAAAGGTTGATTTCTTCAAAGTTCCTCTGAAGATCTCCAAGACCACTCTGTCATTGATAATACTAATAACAATGATTTTGCATTATGAATGCTCGCTTAAAAACCGTGTTGACCCATATCAATATTGATTATTAGAGCACTTTAATAAGCGAAAAATGTCAAACCATTGACCTTCCTCATGCATCTACTGCAGCGCTTTATCTTCAAGCCATTACCGCTCTCAACCCACCAACAACGTCATATCCCATAGCGCAATACAACAATAGCATTGACCATTCCATCACATCACTCACTTAAAACACCTCTGTAACTCGCCCGAACAGCACAAAGCTATAGCACCTTACCCTGTAACTACTCGGGTGATATTGGACCATTTTGTCATGGACCAAAAAAATATCTGGCACTATGGTACGCATGTTTCGCAACCAACTCTAACAATAAAGGAAACGAACGTTGTCTGTAATAGTTGACCCTTCCACTGAATGGCATCAATTACAAATTTCTCCGGCACTATAGAAAAACCCAAAAAAATAAAAAAGGAAGATGCATACTTACATCCTCCTTTTTTAAATAACAAAAATACCGGGGTCACTATTTACCTGTAACCCAAAATTCTAACGCTGATAACGAGAAAACACGTCCCATATCTTTTCACTAAGATTTACTTTGTCATTATTAAAGTACGTTAAATGCCCCCCTAATAATTGCCCCTCACCATCAATGGTACAAAAAGCTACTTCGACACCCTCCTCGCAACGAGAGCGCATCTCACAAGATGAATTTCCTTTCTCAAAATACACAACAGAATCATCGATACAACCATTAAGATCCGACCAAGCATCATAAGACTCGGGGGCAGAAAGTCCGCCATTAGGTAACCCTTGACTACTACCATCAAAACGTACCAGTGAATCTGTAGGCGCATGAAAAGAAATCATCGGTAGAGGTACCGCTAAATTGCAATCCTCTGGTGCCATTGGGATTTGAAAAGCCACGGTAGAGACCGCAGCAAAGGTATTACTTGCTTCACAGGCGACTACTTGTGCCATTGCTCCTCCGTTAGATATGCCCATGATATAAATGCGAGAACTATCAACATTAACAACCTGCTTTATTTCTTCGATAAGTGCTAACAAAAAACCTACGTCATCAATATCACCCTCCCTCAAAGCATCTGATGGAATGCTATTCCACGCATTATTCACTCCCTGAGGCCATGCAACAATAACACCGTTATCTTTCGCAATACGATCCATACCTGACACTAGCCGCTCACCAGACAAACCCAATACCACCGGTGACCCAAACCCATGTAAATCAAGAACTAATGGCATTGGGTCTCCTGAGGTTACGGTTGGCACGCGCATTTGATAATAACGATTATAATCTCCAGAGACTAAACCGCATTGATGCACTCCTGCGCCGAGAGGGCCTACGCACGGGGGGCGATCATCTCCATCAGAACCCCCACAAGAGGCCAGAATAGAACCCAACACCAAAATAACAACAAACCTAAACCATATCACTAGCGGTTGAACCATTTTATGTAAAAACATATGCCCTCTTCGCTCCGTTATAAAACATTACTCGTTACATTACTTACGCTATCAACCTTCGTTCTAGCTTTAAACTGAAGTTGAGTTTATTTCTCATTTGCGGTAGCGTCACAGTGCACTAAGAATACTTACAACAGAGAAAAAACACAGATCACTACTGGCCAAAACACTACGCCAAACTGGCCAATTTAAGAATGCGTAAACAACTGACATCGCAGGAACCGGAGATGACCTATAACAATAACAACATGTCACTCTCAACCGACTACGTGAAAATTTTTGTGCAACTGGTTGAAGAAAAAGGCATTTTAGCCAAAGACATTCTCGCTAACACGCATATTGATCCTCTGAATATCAATAAAATCGCCTACATAAATTCAGGTCAACTCACTCAACTTATTGAAAACGCATATGAACTAATTGATGACCCTGATTGGGGGCTGCAATTTGGAGAACGCCTACATATTGGTGCTCACGGCCTTCTGGGTCATATCTCATCAAGCGCGAATAATTCGTTAGAGAGTCTTAAAGTCTATCAACAATTTCTGCAAATCAGAAATCAATTAGTTTCTATTGACTATAAATTACAAACACAATCAGTCGTCATTATCTTTAACATTCATGCAAACATAAAATACCTGCAGCGCCCTATCATAGATGGCTGTATTAGTGGCCTTATTTCAACCTTAACCACCAAGCTACAGCTAAAATCAGTGGATGTGCCGATTCAATTTACTTACCAAAAACCCGAAAAAACCCAGTTACACACACAACTATTGGGTAACCATATTACCTTTAATAGCGACCAAAATAGTGTAGAGCTCCCGTTACACTTATTAACCCAGTCAAATGCATCTGCCAACCCCGGTGTCTTCCACTTAGTCAAACAACAAAGTGAGGTGGCGTTAGCTCAAATCAGTCAACAAAATAGATTGTCGGATATTATCAACCGCCACCTTTTAGAAAGTCCCGAAACATTACTCACTCAAGAGGACATGGCAAAAAGGCTTAATATAACATCGCGCACATTACGCCGACGACTAGGTCAAGAAGGCATAAATTACCAAGAGATTCAAAATTCAGTTAGAAAAAATATTGCAATTGAATACCTCAAAAGTACCTCTTGGACAGTACAGGAGATATCGGATCGATTGGGTTATAGCGAAGAGGTCAATTTCTCCCGAGCATTTAAGCGCTGGGTTGGCATTAGCCCGTCACTGTTTAGGCATCAGAATATTGAAACTGGACATCCTTAGCCCAAGGTTTTTGCTTACAATGTTGACACTGAATATCCACAGCAAGAGGCTGTTTACAGCATTTATGCGTTAACACCTCTACCCTTCTATCTTTAAGAGCCCAGTCTATTGCCCACTGCCGCATTACCATGACTAACGGGAAAAGGGTTTTACCCTTTTCCGTTAATCGATATTCACTTCGCGGGGGATTCTCTTGATAAGCAACCCTTTTCAATACATCAGCATCGACCAATAGGTTCAATCGTCCCGTCAATATATTGGATGCGATATTAAGTTGTTTCTGAAAAGCATCGTAACGATCAACACCTAAAAAAGACGCAATTATTATCAACAACGACCACCGATCACCGATCAAACTACTGACATGAACAAGCGACAAATCTTCCAGTCCACTCTTAGCACTTGAACGAACGCGGCGCTGCTTACTCTTTGCTGTTATCTCCTGAAACTGTGAATCCAAATGTTGTGATAAATCCGGCCATTCCACATCACCGATCTCTATCGGGCATTTACAGTGTTGGCAAACTGCAGCGATGGCTAGCTCATGATTACAACTTGAATGGAATAATCTTTCCGGCAAAACGTTGTCGCCCTGCTCTGCCCACAAACACTCCCATTGCCAACTAAGCAAGGACGCAGAAAATAACCCTAACCCTTTTTCAGTTAATCGATATTCAAAGCGCTTGCCCGTGGTGGAATAAAGGCATTTATACAAAATATCGTTAGTTACAAAAGATTCAAGTCGCCTGGTAAGTGTTGCCCGACTAGCGCCTGTTTTTTGTCGTAACTGCTCAAAACGGCGAACACCTAGAAATACATCACGTAACACCAGCAGAGACCAACGGTCTCCGATGACATCCAAGGCGTCTGCCATAGCAGTATTAACTATCAAAGAGTTCACATTCATAGAGTAATTATATCGAATCCACTAATGGAAATACAAACACCTTAACCAACAAAGCTAAGTCTTATAATAAATGTTACTAGTTTATCTTTATATACAGTTATTTAGGTATTTAATTGATATAAATAATTTTAATGCGTTGATTAGTATCATAATGAAAGTTAGTATGTTTTGAAAGGTACACTTACTAAATCCGATACCAGCGCTATATAAGAGGGCCAAAACCATGCCAATTACACGAGAAAAATCGGTTAAACATACACTTAAACCCAGTCTACACCCCTACTTAAACGGCGCCTGGACACCAAACACCGACGAATATACTGCTACCGACTTGGAGGTAATTGGAGAGATACCGTCAGATATCGACGGGGTGTACGTACGCAACACAGAAAACCCCGTCCTAGAACCCATTGGAAATTACCACCCTTTTGACGGTGACGGAATGCTACATTCCATGTCATTTAAAGATGGTAAAGCGGAGTACCGAAATCGTTTTGTACGCACAAAGGGTTTTGTAGCAGAACAAGAAACCGGGGAAGCCATTTGGGCCGGTATTGCTAATGACCCCAAATTATCAAAGCGCCCCGGCTGGGGGGCACAGGGTCATGTAAAAGATTCCTCCTCAACCGACGTTGTTATTCACGCAGGAGAAATCCTATCTACATTTTGGCAATGTGGAGACGGTTACCGCCTCGACCCATACACATTAGAGCAGCGAGGCACTGAAAGCTGGACTCCTCTTGATGGTATCTCAGCCCACCCTAAAGTAGATGAAAGCACAGGGGAGTTATTGTTTTTTAATTACTCAAAGCACCCTCCTTATCAACACTATGGTGTCGTCGATAAGAACAATAAGTTAGTTCATTACACCGCGGTACCCACTCCTGGACCACGATTACCCCATGATATGGCATTCACTAAAAACTACTCTATTCTTGTTGATTTGCCATTATTTTGGGATCCAGAGCTACTCAAAGAAGGCCACCATCACGCACGTTATTACCCCAACACGCCAACCCGGTTTGGTATCATCCCTCGTTACGGAAACGCTGAAGATGTCATGTGGTTTGAAGCAGAACCAACCTATGTACTTCATTGGATGAATGCATACGAAGAAGGCGACGAAATCATTTTAGATGGATATTTTCAAGAAAACCCAGATCCACAACCACTTCCCAACATGCCAAAATCCGTTGGCAAACTCATGGCAAATGTCGACGAAAATTCTTTTCAATCTAAACTACATCGCTGGCGCTTTAATTTAAAAACAGGAGCCGTTAGCGAAGAACATCTTGATGATCGCATTTTAGAGTTTGGCTCTTTCAATCAACAGTATGCAGGACGAAAAACACAGTATCTCTATTCTACCTGGACAAAACCCGGTTGGTTCCTATTTTCAGGGATAGTAAAACATGACTTTGACTCAGGCGAATCCTGGAGCCTCCCCTTCGGTGAAGACCGATTTGGTAGTGAAGCGCCCTTTGCACCAAGGGTTAACGCAAAAGATGAAGATGATGGCTACCTAGTGAGTTTTATCACTGACATGAAAAAGAATAGATCTGAATGTATTTTGGTTGATGCAAAAAATATTGAAGCAGGTCCAGTCTGTCAAATTATTCTGCCCCATCGAATCTGCAGTGGAACACATGCAACCTGGGCCAGCGGCTCATCCATTCGAGAAGCCCGTAAATAACCCACAGAAATGGCAAGTAGAAATAACCAAGAGGAATAAACAGTAATGGCAGCTAAACGCATCTATATTCTTGGAGGGTATCAAAGTGATTTTGCAAAAAACTGCACTCGAGAAAGGCAGTCATTGTTCGACCTTTTTTCTGATACCGTCAATAAAGGCCTAACATCAGCACAAATAGACCCTAAAGACATTGACGTTGGCCATGTCAGCAATTTTGTAGGCGAACTTTTTTCTGGCCAAGCACATTTGGGCGGTTTCTTCGGGCATGTTGACCCTGCATTAACCTACCTTCCCGCCTCGCGGCATGAAGCCGCTTGTGCTTCTGGGTCCATGGCCTTACTCGCGGCAATGGCTGACCTAGAATCAGAACGTTATGACACCGCCTGTGTGCTGGGCATAGAGCTTATGCGTAACGTTACCGGTAAACAAGCCGCAGAATACCTTCGACCAGCAGCGTGGGCTGAAAAGGAATGGTGCGACACACCCTACGTGTGGCCCTGTGCTTTTGATCAATTAATTCAGCAATACGATACTCGTTACGGTATCAATCATGATCATCTCAATGCGATTGCACAAAAAAACTACCTCAATGCACGTAACAACCCCAATGCTCAAACGCGTAACTGGACATTTAACGAGAACAGCTTCACCACAGATGAAACCGAAAACCCCACCGTTATCGGTAATATACACCGCCAAGATTGCGGGCAAATCAGTGATGGAGCCGCAGTAGTATTCTTAGCCAACGAGAAACGCGCTAAAGCCTACGCCGATAAGCGAAACATCTCTCTCGATGAAATCCCCTACATTAAGGGATGGGGGCACATTAACGCTCCTATGCTATTTTCGGAAAAAATGAACTTAAGCTCATCAAACCCTCTACTTTTCCCTCACATTCAAAAACTATTCAAACAAACGCTTGCTCGGGCAAATATCAATAGCCTTGATAGCATTCAAGGTCTCGAAGTACACGATTGCTTCACTATTACCGAATATATGATACTGGATCATTTAGGCCTTTACCCACCAGGCCAAGCATGGAAAGCGATAGAGGCTGGTGTCACGGCTCCCGGAGGCAAACTTCCTATCAATATGAGTGGTGGCTTAATCGGTGGAGGGCACCCTGTAGGCGCAACAGGTATTCGAATGGCTCTTGACGCCTACAAACAGGTAACGGGTACTGCTGGCAATTACCAAATAGATAATGCAAAAAATATCATGACCTTTAATCTAGGTGGAAGCACTACAACGTGTGCCAGCGTAGTAATCGGAAAAAGCTGAGGCTTGTATTAGTAAACCTTAGGCAGGTATGCCACACTGAACTACGACGCCCTAACATGAGCGAAGAGGTATTAGTGATGGCAAACCTTGAGATTATTTGTGGAGACATTACAACACTCCATGTCGACGGATTAGTATTACCAGCCCACAAACATTACACTCGCAGCCGTGGCCTTTCAGCACAAGTATTTGATATTGCAGGCCCCGAGTTAGTAACTGCTTGTTCTGCCTTAGGTAAATCCCACACCAGCGACACGCGAGTCACAGCAGCACCCAATCTTATTGCTCAATACTTAATCCACACAGTAACCCCTTTGTGGAGCAGTGGCGACTTCGGAGGTGCGTCTTCTCTCGATTTATTGGAACAATGCTACAAAAACTCAATACAACTGGCGTTAGAACAAGGCATTAAGCGCATTGCTTTTCCCGCCTTAGGCACGGGTACAAACAAAACTCCCCACTCCATTGCGGCTCACATTGGATTAACCACTATTTACAAACATAAAGATCAATTTGAAGAGCTTATCATTTGCCTTCATTCAGAGTTCGCCAGGAACACTTGGCAAGACGGTTACGACACACATATTAAAAACCACGACATTGCACAAGCCAGTTAGGAAAACCGTTCTATACTCATAAATAAGACTCACTAATGACATACCAAGCAAGCATGGACGAAACAGAGAACCACCTTAAAGTATTACTGTTAGAAGACTCCGATTCAGATGCATTTCTGGTTATTCGTGAGCTCAAAAACACCTGGAAATCTCTAGCACATCAGCGTGTTTGGGGGCGCAATTCGATGATTGATGCCCTAAGCAATACAAGCTGGGACCTTATTATCTCAGACCATCATATGCCCAACTTCAACTCTCTTGATGCACTAGAAATTTATCACGAATTCAAACTGGATATTCCTGTCATCATCGTGTCTGGGGCTATTGGCGAAGATATGGCTGTCGCTGGAATGAAAGCTGGCGCTCATGATTACATTATGAAAGATAACATGGCCCGCCTTACTCCAGCTGTTGAGCGAGAATTGGCGGAGGTCAAATCAAGAAGAGCGCGCAGAGCCGCTGAAAAAGCCAACATTGCTAAAAGCCTCTTTCTTGCGAACATGTCTCATGAGATTCGCACCCCAATGAACGGGGTTATAGGGATGTCGTCTCTATTGCTAGACACCAAACTATCCCCTGAACAACACGAATATGCCGCAGCAATACAATCCTCCGCCGATGCATTATTAGACATCGTAAACGATATTCTTGATATCTCTAAGATAGAAGCAGGAAAACTGGATATTGACCCCGTCACATTCAATATCCGAGAAACTCTATCCGACGCTTTGGAACTAGCGTCCATAAAAGCAAAAGAAAAAAATATTGCACTGTTTCTAAACGTTGATCATAGCATTCCCAACGAGCTCATTGGAGACCCGGTAAGGATTCGGCAAATCATTCTAAACTTCTGCACCAACGCAATCAAATTCACATCGGAAGGCAGCGTCAATATTACGCTTAAAACAGAATATATAGACCCTTCTAAATGCCATATGCTATTTTCCGTAGCCGACACTGGCATCGGTATGAACGAAGATCAGGCGGAAAAAATATTTGAACAATACACCCAAGCAACCACATCAACAACCCGACTATACGGCGGCACAGGTTTAGGGTTAAATATCTGCAAGAACTTAGCGGAGTTAATGGGTGGAAAAATTGGCGTTGAAAGCAAAGTTAACCATGGCTCCACATTCTCATTCGATGTTTGCTTACCTGTTCCAACACAACAGCGTGACAATCTCCCATACAAACTTAAAGATACGATTGTTGTTATTAGCAATGAATTGGAACATCCACAACACACCTTATCTCTCTTATGTAAGGTAAGAGGCGCAAATGTTGAGCATCACACACCACACTCACTACAACAAGAGTTAGAGACAAAACAAGAAAACAACCCATTTGTGTTTGTGTTTTTTGACACGCTAAAAATGGGAACAGAAATCAAAAATGTCTTTGAAACGCTTGCTCCTTCGTCTAATTTCTCCCTTATATTTGCACCAACACTACCCCAAAGAGGAGATATTAAATATTGTCAAGAACTCGGTTTTAATGCTTATATCCCTCACCCTATTAGAGAATCGCTTTTTGATAAAATCATGAACCATATGTCGTCTCACACACAATCCGCGTACTACTAGCAGAAGATAACCTTGTTAATCAAAAAGTCGCCGTGCACATGTTGCAGAAATTAAACTGCACTGTTGTTATTGCAGATGACGGCAAAAAAGTCGTCGATTTTGCGCTTAGCTCAATGTACGACATTATATTAATGGACTGCCAAATGCCTGTGATGAATGGATACGAAGCAACACAAGCCATTCGCGCATCAGAAAAAGAAAACAACAAACATATCCCAATAATTGCTTTGACTGCCGACGCAATGGATATGGATCGAAAAAAATGTCTCGAAGCAGGTATGGATGATCACATAAGTAAACCCATTGCTCGTGATGCATTGCGCGTTGTTATTCAACGCTACTGTACGGAGGGTAGCGACATGGAACAGAAACACGATATTGGATATAAAGGAGGGAATAAATAAGCCTATCTCCCACACACAACCAAATCATTTCACTGTTCCCATTGCCGCTTGAACTATTCTCCTTTCTTCGACGGCAGTACCCAATCAGGCCGAGGAAAATGACAAGTATAGCCGTTTGGCGTCCGCTCTAAGTAGTCTTGATGCTCAGGCTCCGCCTCCCAAAAATCACTAATAGACTCAAGCTCTGTCACCACCCGCCCAGGCCATAACCCAGAGGTATTGACATCATCGATCGTGCGTATGGCTTCTTGTCGCTGATCTTCAGAGCCATAATAGATCGCTGAACGATAAGAAGCGCCGCTATCGTTGCCTTGACGGTTTTCAGTGCTCGGATCGTGAATTTGAAAAAACAATTCCAGAATTTTTCGATAACTGATGACATCACTGTCGAATATGATCTCAACCGCCTCAGCATGGCTACCATGATTACGATAAGTTGCATTTGGCACGTCGCCGCCGGAATAACCCACACGGGTAGATATAACACCGGGAAGTTTTCGAATAAGATCCTGCATTCCCCAAAAACAACCTCCAGCCAATACCGCTCGCTCGTTTTCCATTATGATAACTCCCCTACTTGGTCTAAATATGCACCATACCCTTCGCCTTCCATTTCACTGCGATGAACAAAACGTAAGGATGCTGAATTGATGCAATAGCGTAGCCCACCACGATCAACCGGTCCATCAGTAAAAACATGCCCCAAGTGGCTGTCACCAAAAGTTGAACGCACCTCCGTGCGGGTCATACCATGAGTGCCGTCACTTAGTTCGGTTACATTTTCTACGTTAACCGGTTTGGAGAAACTTGGCCACCCGCAACCAGACTCAAACTTGTCGGACGAAACAAATAACGGCTCGCCTGAGACGATATCAACATAAATCCCTGGTTGTTTGTTATAAAGAAGCTCTCCGGTACCAGCACCCTCGGTACCGTTTTGTTGCGTTATTCGGAACTGCTCCTCGCTCAATGCAGCAACTGCCGATGCAGTTTTTTTGTACGTACTCATATGCTTCCCCTTGTCACTGCGATAAACCTTGTCGACTTAGTATTCATGTTATCTAATCATATCACCGGCAAAGACAAATCCAACAACATATAATCTTATAAACAGTTAGAGCCACTTGTTAAGACACATAAGAGTAACTCTAACTTTCCAGGAAGTTACCTTTACTGGGCGAGAATTGGGTAACCCTCGATGTAAATCCAATCGCTCTGCTTTGCAGGCACATGACAACCCAAACAATCACTTTTGTAATTAGCGGCAACATTCCTTTCCTTATGATCAGGTTTGAACAGCGCCCACCCCCAACCATCGCCCCACAAAGCATTATCAGCGAACCGCCCTTTCGTATCTTTAATCATTACGAACCACTGTTTAAGGCCAGAAGTTGAATGACTAACGTCTTTTCCCGTGGTGTAATCGCCTTTATCAGAAGCCCTCAACTCCTTGATAATAGTAGCACCATCAGGAAATTCACCCGTTTTTCGAAATGCCTCCACAGACTCTTTCTCTGTATAAACGTCATGAAAACCACTCGCCCCACCATCAGGCACAAACCAAGAACCCAAGTGTGTCATCGACGTCCGGAAAGCTTGTGGAAAACTTATATTACCTTTGTTATCGACATAAGGTGAAAAGCTCTCATCCCCCACTTCTCCAGCGACTACAAGAGAAGAAAAAAAAGCGCTTATCGCGAACACAAACAAACTATTAGCATTATTTTTACCAATCATTTTATGCACCACTATCAGTTACTTTTTTGAGGCTCAACATAACTATTTCGCAAGTCAGAATCATGTCCGCCTGAAGCTTTCATACCTGCACCCTTCCCTGCACTTAGCACGGGGTAATATTGCGTAAATACAAAATCGTCAGCTGCCGCGGTGGCGTGACAGGAATTACATGATGCAGCTGCAAAGGGTTTCGCTGTGGCTGACAGTGTTTTATGGTCTTTACTTGAGAAACTATAATATGCCCAGTTACCAGGATCATCAGGGAAGTGTTTTTTACTTTTGATCGTTGCCTCTAAACCAAGAAATTCTCCCTGAAAATAACCCTTACCACTGACACCAGACTTTGAACCTACCGAAACCAATTCTTTCATCAAAATGGTGCCATCACGAAACTCTCCATTTTTTTTCCAATGAGCCCAACTTTTTGGGTCAATGTAAACATTATGATGCTCTGGAAATGCCGCCTTACCATTATTGAGATCATTGGGTGTAACCGGAGTTCCAACATAAACCCACTCACGGTATCCCGTCGGGCGTTCAAGTTCTTTATCCTTAATAGTAAAATAATCATCTGCTAGCAACGGCCCGGCGAAAGTTACTGCTGCGAAAGCTCCCGCGATCATGGCGCTTGATAAAACACTGTTTGTTAAGTTTAGTTTCATTTTTCAACCCATCCTCTCTAGTGTTTGACTAAAGAAGAAAGCTTAACAAACCGAACTCGGCATGAGAAATAGGGGTTTGTTAGCGAACTATAAGCAATGCTTATAGTATCAAGCTCTGTATAAAGATTTTGTAACGATGGAATGAGTAGTCTGTAAGTTTAGAGGGTTAGTATGCGACAAGGAATCATACGATATTAGCAAGCGGATGATCTTCAGCCGACCAATCGTGGTTACCAACATGCTGTATAAACATATCCAATGCGGATGAGGCAGCACTCTGGTCAATAACAGCGAACTCAACCCTTCGAGACAACGCAGGTTCAATGATAGGCCTATAATCGAGTTCGGGGCGTAATAGTGAAAAACGAGGAATAACACTAACCCCCATGCCATCACGAATCATGCTCTGAATCCAGTCTTCACGCTGACTACTGTAAGCAACATTAAGCTGAACTCTTTCAGAAGCACAGAATTTGACAAAATCTTCTCTAAACTCACAATGAAGCCTATCAACATAACTTTGTTTTGCTATTTCTCTAAGCGGGACCTCGTTCATATTCGTAAATGCGTGACCCTTTGGAAATGCAACAACCATTTGCTCCTCAAATAGGTCAATGTAATTTAGCTGGGGATGAGGTGAGCAATGAAGCCCGCAGAACACTCCGTCTAATTCACCTGAAAGTAATGAGTTGGGGATCGAGTCAAGCGTTACATCGTGAAGCACGAATGAAACCATTGGGTGTTGTGCCTGAAAGTCATCGAGTAAACGTGCAAGCACTCTTGGCCCTATTGTGCACATAATCCCAATATTAAGCTCATCGATTTCACCTGAAACAACTGCCTTCGAGGTCGTTTTTACCAATTGCCGCGAGCGATCAATCTGCTCAAAATGCCCATGTAACGATTTCCCAAGGGCTGTAACTGAAACCTCTCGGCCACCTCGACAAACAAGTTCTCCGCCAAGCTCGTCTTCCAGCCTCCTGATTGCTTGCGTTAATGCAGGCTGCGAAACGAAACACTGCTCAGCTGCACGAGTAAAGTTCAGCGTTTCCGACAGAGCCAAAAAGTAGCGTACTTGGTTAAAATCCATGATCTATCATTCATTATTGATTAGAAATATTAACAAAGAGCCACCTAGTACATAAAGTAACCCCACCTATAGAATACCTGCTTGATAGAGCACCATAAAGCACCCTGCTGCTTTCCTCAAGAAGCATTAGCTTAATGTAAATACAATAGGTAGCAACGAAGTGACGGGGAAATAAAATAAACATTAGAAAAAGTGGATTGATAATTGGCAGGTAATTTTTTCCAAGTAACAAAAAAGGGCACCATACGTAGGCGCCCTTTTTTGTTACTTGTTATTCAAGTGCTTTTCCAAATAACCGTTTATACCTCGGCCTCTTCTTTTTCTTTCTCCTCCGGAACAGCCGGTACCAATAGTTGAGCTCGAATATCTCGCTCAATCTCTTCTGCTATTTCTGCGTTTTCACTTAGGTATTTGGCAGCATTGGCTTTACCCTGTCCTATTTTGTCACCTTTATAGGCATACCATGCACCGGACTTATCAACAAACCCGCACTTCACACCAAGATCCAATACCTCTCCCATATGGTAAATACCTTCACCATATAAAATCTGAAATTCTGCTTGTTTAAACGGTGGGGCCACCTTGTTTTTAACAACCTTAACACGGGTTTCATTACCTACAACTTCATCACCCACTTTAACCGCACCCGTTCTGCGAATATCCAACCGAACAGAGGAATAGAATTTTAGCGCGTTACCACCTGTGGTTGTTTCTGGTGAACCAAACATAACACCAATTTTCATACGTATTTGGTTAATAAAGATAACCAAACAATTTGCGTGCTTCACACTACCCGTCAACTTACGTAATGCCTGAGACATCAACCGTGCCTGCAAACCGACATGGGTATCCCCCATATCGCCTTCTAATTCTGCCTTAGGTACCAAAGCAGCAACCGAATCAATAATGATCACATCAACCGCATTTGAGCGAATCAACATATCGGTAATTTCAAGCGCCTGCTCTCCGGTGTCTGGCTGTGACACCAACAAATTGTCAACATCAACGCCGAGCTTACCCGCATAAATCGGATCAAGAGCATGCTCAGCATCAACAAACGCACAAGTAGCACCTTGTTTTTGTGCTTCTGCGACAACTTGTAACGTTAATGTCGTTTTACCTGAGGATTCTGGGCCATAGATTTCAACAATACGGCCTTTTGGTAACCCGCCAATTCCCAAGGCTATATCCAGCCCCAAAGAACCCGTAGAAATTGCAGGGATTGCTTGTTGTTGCTGGTCCCCCATTCGCATTACCGAACCTTTACCAAATTGACGATCTATTTGTGATAATGCTGCACTCAGCGCTTTCTTTTTGTTCTCATCCATATTTCGATCCTCAACGTTGGTACGTATATTTGGTGCACGCACTTAAAATAGTTGTTTGAATTACACCGTGGCAGTTAGATAACCGCAAAACAAACACTGTAAATTTGAACAGTATTATTACACAAGACTTCCCACTTCGCCAATATCCTCTGCATTTTTTTTATTCTTTTCTTTCCATTCCAGCGCCCTAACCAGCAAGCCTTGCAATGCCATTGCAACCGCCCCGCGTCTCACTGCCGCTCGATCACCAGGAAAAATCATTCTTGTAGCATCTATTTGACCTTCTACTGCCCAGGCAATCCACACCAAACCAACAGGCTTTTCCTCAGTTCCACCACTCGGTCCAGCCAAGCCACTAATAGCAACTGAAAACGTAGCCTTTGACTTTTTTATAGCCCCTTTTGCCATCTCCTCAACAACGGCCTTACTCACCGCCCCATGTTTTTTCAATGTTGCTGCTTTAACAGCTAACATTTTTTGCTTAGCATCGTTCGAATAAACAACAAAGCCACGATCAAACCATAACGAACTACCGGCAACAGAGGTAATTGCAGACGAAACGCCCCCTCCTGTACAAGACTCTGCCGTACTAATCAATATGCCTTGGCCTTCTAGTGCTTTTCCTATATGTACAGCAAGCTCATCTGCCACAACATGACCCAAATCCACCACGTGGTTGGCCCCTTCTATCCAATTAATTAGGCGCAAATACTACCGCAGTTTTTATTTGCAAACACGACTTTTCAACGATCTTAACAATGAAGGCCTAAACCGGTTAACTCTCAAACAAAAGATCCCACGTTAAGGCTAGATCCCATGCCAAATGGACTATATCATTGCCCTTTTCAACACACTCAAATAGATAAGCGAATTTCAATGACAGCCGTGACAGACCAACTCGCAAAACACACACCTATGATGCAACAATACTTTCGCATCAAAGCTGATCACCCTAGTGAATTGGTATTTTACCGAATGGGAGATTTTTACGAGTTATTCTTTGATGATGCCAAAACGGCAGCCAATCTTCTGGATATCACCCTCACCTCCCGCGGAAAATCTGGCGGCGAACCAATCCCTATGGCTGGCATTCCATATCACGCAGCTGAAAACTACCTTGCCCGATTAGTAAAGATAGGGGTATCCATTGCTGTCGTGGAGCAATTTGGCGACCCCGCAACAACCAAGGGTCCGCTTGAAAGAAAAGTAGCAAGAATAGTTACTCCAGGCACCATCAGCGACGAAGCCCTACTAGAGGAGCGCAGCGAAAACTTACTCACCGCTATCTGTGCTGAAGGGGACCAAATCGGTATAGCCTCTCTCGACATCGCCAGCGGCCGCTTTATTATCACGCAATGTACTGGCTTACCTGCACTTGACGCCGAACTTGCTCGCCTAAGCCCTGCAGAGTTACTTGCACCTGACAACAGCCAGCTGAGCAAATATGCGAGTAAACGCCCGGGGTTTCGCGCGCGCCCTATTTGGGAGTTTGATACAGAGTCAGCTCAACGCTCACTGATACAACAATTTCAAACGAAAGACCTTTCTGGCTTTGGGTGTGAAGAATTACCTACCGCTATTGCTGCAGCAGGCTGCTTACTGCAATACGCAAAAGAAACCCAACGTGGCGCCCTGCCTCACATTCGTGCCATCAAAGTAGAGTCACTAGATGACTGCGTTGTTCTGGATGCGGCTACGCGAAAGAATTTGGAGCTCGTTGAAAATCTCCAAGGTGAATTTGAACATACACTTGCCTGGGTTATGGATAAAACCCAAACCCCAATGGGCAGCCGTTTGCTTCGACGCTGGATCAACCGGCCCATTCGCAACCGAGAAGTGCTCACATCACGCCAACAAGCCATTGAAACATTGCTTACCGATTATCAATACGAACCACTACAAGCCATCCTTCATCAAATTGGTGACATTGAACGCATCTTAGCCCGCGTGGCACTTAAATCAGCACGCCCACGAGACCTAAGTCGGCTCAGGGATGGACTACAGTTGCTCCCTGATCTACAGCTCGCACTCGCACCTTTTGGCATTGAAATCATTACCACCATTGCTCAACGTATCAGCACTTACCCTGATCTTGCCGAACTGCTCGACAACGCGATCATTGAAATACCCCCTGTATTAATCAGAGATGGTGGTGTCATCAAGACCGGCTATGATACTGAGCTCGATGAGCTTCAATCACTCAGCGAAAATGCGGGAGCCTATTTAGTTCGGTTAGAAGAACGGGAAAGAGAGAAAACGGGCATATCCACGCTAAAGGTTGGTTACAACAGAGTGCACGGATATTTCATCGAAATCAGCAAAGCCAACAGCGCCAATGCACCCGATGAATATATACGCCGTCAAACCTTAAAAAATGCCGAACGCTTTATCACGCCAGAATTAAAAGCATTTGAAGATAAAGCGCTCAGTGCAAAAAGCCGAGCCCTTGCCAGAGAAAAGGCACTCTACGACGAACTTGTTGACAAGTTACACAACCACCTACTGGAATTACAAAACAGTTTCGAAGCGGTATGTGAACTTGACGTACTCTCCTGCTTCGCTGAGCGAGCAGACACACTAGCATTGTCGCGTCCAGAGTTAGTAGACGAACCAGGTATTCACATAACTGCTGGCCGCCACCCCGTCGTTGAACAAGTACTTGAAGAGGCGTTCATCCCTAACAACTTGATGCTAGATAACCATCGAAAAATGCTAATCATTACTGGACCAAACATGGGTGGTAAGTCAACGTTTATGCGCCAAACCGCTCTGGTTGCTTTGCTTTCTCATATCGGCAGCTTTGTTCCTGCCGAGCACGTTCGAATTGGCCCAATTGACCGTATATTTACACGTATAGGTTCTTCAGATGATCTGGCGGGTGGTCGATCTACCTTTATGGTTGAAATGACAGAAACGGCAAACATCCTTCACAACGCAACCAAACACAGTTTGGTTATCATGGATGAAATTGGCCGAGGCACCAGCACGTTTGACGGTTTATCATTAGCCTGGGCATGCGCTAATTACTTAGCACTGAAAATCCAGTCACTAACTTTGTTTGCTACCCATTATTTTGAGCTAACACAGCTACCAGAGTCCGCATCAGGTGTTGTCAACGTTCACCTTACCGCTCACGAAGAGGGTGACAAAATTTTATTTTTGCACAAGGTCGAAGAAGGTCCAGCTAGCCAAAGCTATGGATTACAAGTCGCCAAGCTAGCCGGGCTACCTGACTCAGTCATTGAAAACGCCAGAGGAAAGCTAAAGCAATTAGAAAACCAGGAAATCAATAATACGGTGTTATCTAACGCTAATTCCCCTATTCAAAGCGATTTATTCAGTGAACCAGCAAAAATACACCCGGCGATAGAAAGTATCAGCAAGCTTGACCCTGACTGCCTAAACCCTAGACAAGCTTTAGATATGATCTATCGACTTAAAGAGCTGACAGAAAAAAACTAATATTCCCGAGGCATAGTAATAGATGCATCAATACTAACCCTGTTCATCAACGACAAAGTAACGTAGTATATCGCGCTGAATAAAGCTAAGAGAGAGGACTCTAAGTCATGACATTTGTGGTAGCCGAAAATTGCATAAAATGTAAGTACACCGACTGCGTTGAAGTGTGTCCTGTAGATTGTTTTTACGAAGGACCCAACTTCCTTGTCATCCACCCTGACGAATGTATCGATTGCGCGCTGTGCGAGCCAGAATGCCCCGCTAATGCCATATATTCTGAAGACGAGCTTCCCGCTGACCAAGCTGCGTTTGTTGAAATCAATGCCGAGCTTGCCGAAGTATGGCCGAACATTACAGAACAAAAAGATCCGTTGTCAGACGCCGATGATTGGGACGGTGTCGAAGGTAAAGCAGATAAGCTTGAGCGCTAGCTTGACCAACCAAACAGTATGAATATAAAAGGGCAGTTTATCTGCCCTTTTATATGGGCAAAATTCAAGTAAAGCCCCAAGCAACAAATGGATGAATATTCAGAAGCAACGAGAAAACATTTACGTTCGGCTTAAAAACAAATAAAGCAAGATTAAGAAAAAATAGACTGCAACAAAAGCACGCACATAAAAAAAGAAGGGCGACTTACGCCGCCCCACCTCGCTTTGAACAATCCTTTGTTCTGGCTTCCTGCCGAGTCTTCCTGACTTCATACTATCCCTGTAAATATCCTATCCCATTCCTTAACGATCCGTGTTTGGGCTCCTGCCCTTTATCCTTTAGAAGCATCCTGCCTCACTTCCCTGTACAAGCATCCTTACTCAACGACCTAGAGATCCATCTCTATGCCCCTTGCCTCCTTGGCTACGGATATAAATTTAACAGAACCTCCAAATACAACAAGTAACCAACAATATAAAACAGGTGTCACTGACATCAAGAAAAAAACAGTATGTCTATATTTTTCAACAGCTTATTCAATAATAGATTTATCAAATAGCTTCTATCAGACAGCGTTTTGATAACTTATCCTACAACGCGCGTAAGATATATCGCACACTCAGATAGGCAGATGTCCTACGCCGCAATTCTACGTTAATTTTCCCTTTAATTTACAACCAACTAACCCAAGTGTGACTATAAAAACCAATAATGGCGACAACAAACTGACGCCAAATTATCTTTTGAAAAGGAGTGAATTATCGCCAACCTCCCTTTTATTGGGTTTATTTTCTAATAGATAAGCATAAAAAAACCGCCAATCTAGGGCGGTTTTTTTATGCTTATCTATTAACAATGATTCTCAGCTTACACCCCGAATAAGGATTCTCCTGACAATCCATGCTTCTCTAACACATCCTTTAATCGCTTCAACGCTTCCACCTGGATCTGTCGAACTCTCTCACGAGTCAGTCCAATCTCACGCCCAACCTCTTCAAGAGTGCTCATCTCGTACCCTCGAAGCCCAAAACGACGCGCTATAACCTCTCGTTGCTTATTCGGCAGCTGATCCAACCAGTAATCAATGCTGCCTTTTAAATTAGTATCCTGCAGAACCTCTGCTGGATCAGACACCTTAGCGTCAGGAATCGTGTCTAGCAACGATTTCTCCGAGTCATAACCCATAGGGGTATCTACAGACGAAACTCTTTCATTAAGGCCCAGCATGCGTTTAACGTCTTGCACCGGTTTATCTAATAAATCTGCAATCTCTTCTGGACTAGGCTCATGATCAAGCTTTTGAGTTAACTCCCTTGCAGCCCGAAGATAAACATTAAGCTCTTTAACAACATGAATAGGTAGTCTAATGGTCCTAGTTTGATTCATGATGGCACGTTCAATCGTTTGACGTATCCACCAAGTGGCGTACGTTGAAAAACGGAATCCGCGCTCAGGATCAAATTTTTCTACCGCTCGAATTAGACCAAGATTACCTTCTTCGATCAAGTCCAACAAAGAGAGACCTCGATTAACGTAGCGACGAGCGATTTTAACAACCAAACGAAGGTTGCTCTCAATCATTCGTTTACGGGCGTCATCGTAACCCCGTAACGCTCTCCGTGCGTAATATACTTCTTCCTCTGGTGTTAACAGAGGAGAAAAACCAATTTCGTTTAAATACAACTGGGTAGCATCCAGTGTTTTCTGAAAACCTGCTTCCGTTTTCTTTACTTTGACGCCTTCATTTTGCTTTAAAAAGGCATCTGCATCATCCCCTACTTTTCGATGCTTGGCCCTCAATTCCGCTGCCCGCTCCTCAAAAGCCCCTTCAATTATATGATCCTGAGCGATATCACAGAGCTCTACCTCAACAACTGCCTCCACTACCGCCTTCACCTCAACAACTGCCTCAACAGCCGCTTTTATCTCAACAGCTGCCTTCACCTCAACAGTCGCCTTTACCTCAACCTCTTCCCTTTCTGCTTGCATCATTATTTTTCTCATCCCACGCAAAAGGTCATTTACCTATGCAACACCCCAACCTAATTTACCAATCCAACCAGGTCTACGTCACATACATACAAACCCAAAATCAACCCACCGTTAAACGGTCCCGTAATCTTATTACCTCTACGCTATCCGTTCCCTCTAGCGCTTAGGCAAATAGGCCAATGGATTAACGGGCTTCCCGTTTCGACGAATCTCAAAATGTAATTTATTTCGATTCGCACCACTTGATCCTATTTCGGCAATTTTCTGCCCAGCTTTAGCATAATGTCCTTCTTTCACTAAAAGCTTTTGATTGTGTGCATATGCACTTAGGTAAGAGTCATTGTGTTTTATGATGATCAGGTTTCCATAACCAACCAAACCCTGACCGCTATAAACCACCTTACCAGACGCTGCCGCATAAACCGGTGCCCCCCGGCGCCCAGCCAAATCGATCCCCTTATTCACATTCCCTCGACTGGAGAATTTAGTGATAACAGAACCACTCGTTGGCCACGTCCAAACTATGTTTACTCTTTTATGTCTTTGATTTGCAACTTTTTCTTGTACCGGTTTGATCTTGGTTTCTGCTTTCTTATAACGTTTCTTCTTGTATTGGGTTATTTTTTTTGAAGATTTGTTGGTTTTTCGTTGCTTTGTGACAGGTTTAACAGCAAGTCGAATTCGCTGCTCTGGAAAAATACTATAGGGGTAACGAATACCATTCGACCTTGCAAGCTCTTTATAATTACGATGGTATCGCCATGCAATAGAGAACATCGTATCCCCTTTGGCAACTATGTGAACACCTTTGGTGACGGGGGATGGGGCCCGATAGAGGTCAGTAACAGGAGCGAAATTATTTTGACTGCACGCAATAAGATGCAGACAAAAAATCACACTTAAAACCACACGTACAATCCTGAATCCCATTACGTAAAAAGCACCATCCTATGAAATCAGACTAAAAACACGGCCTAGTAACTACCTAATCGCCTTAGACCAAAAAGAAATAACCAAATCCACATTAATCTCAAAAAAGTCTACCCAATTTATCCAAAAAAAAGAGTGATTGTCATACTTTCCCTAATTATGAATTAAGTGCGTTATAAAATATTAGCTCATTTTATAACGCGCTACGCGCTCAATACCCAAAACAAAAACAATTGCAAACAAGGCCAAACCAACACAATAAAGTAATTGATGGTCTTGCCCTACAATCTCAGCATACTGAAACGGCATAAGGTTTTCTTGTGTTAACGGCACTTCCACACCATGACTATTCATTCGCCACGTTAACGTGTGCTTCCAGGGCCACACTTTGTTTAACGATCCCAACATAAACCCTGTCAGCAACGCCATAGTTGCCTCATGATAACGAGAGAGCAACCATGATAAGAACCGTGAGAAAACCATTAAGCCAGCGATACAACCAGCGGCAAAGATCGCCAGCACTCCCACATCAAACCCTTTAATCGCGTCCATAACATGACTATACATGCCTAACAGCAATAAAATAAAACTCCCCGATATACCCGGCAAAATCATTGCGCAAATAGCGATAGAGCCCGCCAGGAATAAACTTATAGAGGTAGCCTCAACCTCAGCAGGGCTTAAAACGGTAATGCTGTAGGCTGCTACAGCCCCAAAAGACAATGATAATATATTCGAGACACTCCAGCGTGTAATTTGTTTCGCCATGTACAGCGATGATACCAATATCAGTCCGAAGAAAAACGACCATAATAAATTGGGGTATGTTGCCAACAAATGTGTGATAACTCTAGCAAGGCTCACAATACTAGTAGCGATCCCCAACATCAAAATCAACAAAAAATTACCATTCACTGCTGCCCAAAAAGCCTTTGGGCCCTCAGAAAACAATATCTTGACCGAACCTGGCCCAACCGACTTGATACTATCGAGCAGTTCTTCATAGATTCCAGTCAAAAAAGCAATAGTGCCCCCACTCACACCAGGAACTACATCAGCAGCCCCCATTGCCATACCCTTTACATACAATAGTGAATGCTGCTTTATATCAGTCATAGTTAACCTTATTTATCATGAGAATAGGAAGCTGCGTCAGCAAACATTTACATCATACTGACAACATTAATAGGTTCTTACGCCAGAGCGAAGCGGCACAAAGTAAACATCCTCGATGATCTCCGTATCAAAACCATCACTGGTGCGTGTAATAAGATGCAATTTCTGCTGTTTCTCTTGCTCCCCTACTGGGATAACAAGTATTCCGCCAATACTGAGCTGTTCTAACAACTCCTCTGGCACATCCTCTGGTGCCGCAGCAGACAATATCGCATCAAAAGGGGCCTTTTCCTTCCAGCCCATACACCCATCCGAGTGACGCAGGTTGACGTTGCGCAACTTCAGCAACGACAAACGCTTTCTCGCTTTGTCTTGCAACGGTCTAATCCGCTCAACGCTATTCACATGCCCTACCAAGCGCGCCAACACGGCGGTTTGATAGCCTGAGCCGGTCCCAACTTCTAAAACGTTTTCTCTTGGTCCGCGAGAAACAATAAGCTCACTCATACGGGCAACAATATATGGTCTTGATATAGTTTGGCTAAACCCTATGGGCAAGGAAGAATCCTCATAAGCCCGATGTGACAATGCCTCATCAATAAAAATATGCCGCGGTGTTGTACGCATTACTTCCAATACATCAGAATTAGTTACGCCCTGCTCATGCAACCGTTTTACCAACCTTTCCCGTGTTCGTTGGGAAGTCATTCCGATCCCTGCTAATTCAATACTATCCACTAATGATCTCTCTACTCACTCACGGGCACTCGCCAATGATATTAGATTATTGTTATTATAAGCACCGGACTGGCACAACACTCTATTGTAAAAGAACACAGTAAAAACAGCGAGCAAAATTCAACCTCTATCCCTGTCTGTCTAGAAATATGCATAGTTATCATTTCACAAGGCGCTAGGACAATGCTTTGGGGAGCATTATACTAAGCTATCAGCAGCGCTAAACTAGGTCTCGCTTTACCCATTAAATAATGAAACTCTTTTATGCAACGGAATCGCAGCCAAAGCTCCTCACCAACCATTCGTGAATACTATCAATAAGCGTACAGATAATAGCATCAATAACAGCACCCCCTTCAAAAAAGCCTATGCCCGCTTCCCTATCGCGTACAAGGTCTCTTTAGCATTCGCCATCATGTCAGCACTAACACTATGTGTTATGTGGTGTATTGTTTCCTCGAACCTTAAAGGCTTAGTATTAGACCTAAGCGACACCGTTGGCCAATCACTTGCAAGCCAAACAGCCAACGCATCCGCAGAGCTTATTCTAGCGGAAGACCTACTAAGCCTTAATGTTATTATAACAGAGGTCACCAAGGCGCCAATGATTGGCAGTGCAGCCATTATCAATACTGAATACACGTTACTGGCTCATGCAGGAGAAATGGACTTTACCCATAAATCAACCTTACGTAATCTCAATGCTACAAGTACTTCTTCACTGGTTACGCAAGGTTTATACATCGCCCCGATCACATTTCAAGATGTTGTTGCTGGGTATGCTTTAATACACTTAGACAAATCGCTCATCACATCCAACATCAACCAATCTTTACGATGGATGTCTTTGGCGACATTGTGCATCTTCTGTATCAGCATTATATTTGCCTTTATTCTAGGCAAACATATCACCGATCCCATCAAGCACTTAAGCCTAGGCACCAATGCCTTACACATGGGCAATCTGGATTACCGCATAACCGAAAAACGTCACGATGAACTCGGGACGCTCATTAATAGATTCAATGAGATGGCACAAGGAATGAAAGAACGCCAACAACTCACACAAACCTTTCACCGATACCTGGATCGTAACATTGCCAACGACCTACTCGCCAATTTAGACAACCCAGCCATTCCAACCCAGTATGTCAATGCCAGCGTCTTGTTTGTAGACATTGTCGGGTTTACTGCCATGTGCGAAAAACTGGTGCCAGAAGAAGTCGGTGAACTACTCAATACGTTCTATCGCTACACATTAAAGGCCAGCAATATTTTTAATGGTACTGTTGATAAGTTCATAGGGGATGGTGTGATGATGATTTTTGGCGCACCACAAAAAGACGATCAACATAGTCTAAATGCTGTCTGTTGTGCGCAATTACTCTTAGGACAAGCAAATTCCTATAACCAAGCGAGAAAAGCAATCAACCTTCCAACAATCCAGTTTCGTCTGGGGATACACAGCGGAGAAATGTTAGCGGGCACATTAGGCTCAGACGAACGAATGCAGTATACCGTTGTTGGCGATAGCGTTAACCTTGCCGCCCGACTCTGCGGACTTTCGCCCCCAGGGAAACTTGTTATCAGTGAAGCAGCCTACCAAGGTGCCGGAGGCAACAACCGACTCACAACCCAAGACCAGAAGTTGCTTAGAGTAAGAGGCAAATCTGCAGAGATACCCACCTATACTGTTGACACCGTGAAGCAACCTTATGCAGACAAAATCATCTCTCATATTGAGAGCTTTGACAACACAATGCTCAAACATCAAACCAGAGCAAAAGACAATGCGCCAGCCTAAATCAGCGTACATGCCCAATACTACTCGCTCCTTACTTTTGGCAGTCACATTATTAGCCCTTTCAGGGTGTGAATTACTTAATGCTTCGCGAAATGAACCAGGAAGCACTATTGGAAGCGCCCCTCAAATCAAGAAATCGCTTTACGCATTTAAGATTAAGCAAACCATTAGAAAAGGACAATGGTTAATCAGCGAGCATCAATTACATCAAGCCATAGAAAACACAGATCAACATTCATTTCTAACGGCCTTTTACATTCGGCACTACTTATTTGAACAAAAACGCCTAGCCCCCGACCTCGTGACATTTGCCAAAAAATCTTTGCAACAAGGGAACACTAAAACAGCCTCACGCTGCTATCAAACACTAAAAAAATTACACACTGCCGACAGACTCAAACCTGAAATCATCAAAATCGCCAAAGCACTATCCATAGAAAAAGTAGATTCCAATGCGAAGCAACAGAACATACTTAGTGCCAAACTAGATAAAAGCATTCAACAGGGACAACTTATTGAAAGCTCCCAACTCATCACCGAACTGCAAGCGCTTAAATTGTTATCAAAAGAGGTACTTGCAAAAATAGATAAAGCGAAAGGGGTGCTAACTCACAACGCCGACCTCCTTAATGAAAAAGCCGACTTATTCTATCGAGACGGAAATATCCAACTAGCAAAATCTTTATGGGAATACCTATTAAAATTCGACCCTAACAACCAATCAATTAAAAGCAAATTATCTCGAGCCGACAGGGTTCTAAAGAATATGCATGAGCTAAGAGAAAAACCGTCTAACAAACCACCAATTCACGCAGCAAACGTAGGCAATCCACAAACACCATTCTAGCCCCCCTCCAGGGATCCATAGTAACGACCTCAATTGAACTGGAGGTGCCTATAGAAAGGGATTAAATACCGGAAAACCGGGCCAGAGCCAGCCGAAGCTTTTCGGGTTTAAATGGCTTAACGATAAAATCATCCATACCCGCGGCGTAACAAGCCAGCTCATCACTTTTTGCAGCGTGGGCGGTCATCGCAATGATTGGTGTTCTATCTCTACCTTCCCTTTCACTGTCCCTTATGTGCCTTGTTGCAGTAATACCATCCATTTCGGGCATTTGAATATCCATTAGTATCATATCAAACATTTCCTTTTCGAAAGCATCTAACGCCAAGCGACCATTAGCGGCAATCACAACTGAATGTCCTTGTTTTGTGAGAAAACGAATAACAATTTTCTGGTTAACAATATTGTCTTCAACCACCAGGATATGCATAGGTCTCGAAACCGATTTCTCCGTAATCGCTTTCGTTCTTTCAAATGTCGTTGCATGCAATATCCTGAAAGGCAAATATATGGCAAACTCACTCCCCTCTTCCGGCACAGATGAAACACTAATAGACCCTCCCATAAGCTCAACGAGTTGTCGTGAGACGGAAAGCCCGATGCCAAGCCCTCCTGTCTTGCGGTTCATGAATTCTTGAGCCTGATGAAAGGCATCAAATATTTTTTCTTTCTGATCATCCGAAATGCCTACTCCTGTGTCACAAACAACAAATCGAAGCCAACAAAAATCATCGCCTTTATTAACATTGGTTGCCTCGCCAAAAGTCTTTCCAGTAGAAAACACAATGGGGCTTACTTTTATCTCCACTTTCCCTGCATTGGTAAAACGAACAGCATTTTCAATCAAATTCCTCAAAACCTGACCTAATCTATTAGAATCATTTTCCAGGATATCAGGAACATCCTTTTCTATAGTGACAACCAGATCGATCCCTTTGTTCTTTGCAATAATGGAATTCATCTGAACAATTTCCGAGATCAAAGCTCGAA
>CAJXZM010000063.1 GCA_913063125.1 uncultured Gammaproteobacteria bacterium
CCCGAAGCATAATATAGAACCCACGGTTGATACTTGTTGGTATCAAGGTTATCAATTAGGTACTTAAAACTGAGGGGCGAGTCATCGATACCGTGCACATAAAGAATCGGTATTTTTGTAGGGTCGTAAGCATGCATAAAGTGAATGCCTGCACCCCCATCCCAAATAAATGACATGGGACTCCACAAGCCTTTGTGAGCTTGCTCGGCTGAAAATATTGGAGCATCTAGGTCGGTTATTGTTCCCATGTTGACTTCAATCCCTGCGATGTAGGACAGCTTGGTGTTTTCTATACGGGTGAGTAATTCGGGGGGCGGGGTGGGATTGTTTTCGGCAGGAAGTAGTGTGATGTGGATCCCTTTGACGGATTGTGGTTTTCCAAACTCATTGAGACTTAATTGATGCCAGCCATAAGGCTCAAAGGGTTGAAGGGTTAAGTCGTTGTTGAGATCACTGAAGGCAAATATATAGGAGGGTGTTACTTTGGCTCGGTATTCGAAAGCTCCCGCTTTTTCGACGACGCGATAACCTAATACAGTGTCTGCCTCTTTGTTTTGCATGAGAACAATAACAATGGGGGAGTCTGGGTGTTCTTCTGTTTGAATCACACCATGAAGAGGTTGGAACTCTTTGTTGATTGCTTCGATGTAACGAAGGTCTTGTTTTAACGCTCGAAAGTCTGCACAGCCTGATGCGAGTAGAGTTAAAAATGCACACAGGCTATAGGCAAGTAGGTTATGAGATGTCATTGCTTGCTCTTGTATTGGTAGCGTTCCTGACATGCTACTGGAAAAGGCGCAAGCGCTCACGTATTCAATTCACGCTTTTGGGATTATGTGGCTTTGAGGATCAACATTGCATTGGTTGATCCATGTACACCTAACCGGGCACCTTTTGTTAAAATCACTAAGTCATTTTTTTGTAAATGCCCCTTTTCTTTTAGTAGGTCGATGGCTTGTTCATTGACGTATTCATAAGGGGCGCTGGTTGGATCATAAATATAAGACGTTACGCCTCGGAAAAGCGCCATTCTACGTTTGGTTTTTTCATGACGAGTGAGTGAAATAATCGGTAAGCCTGAGCTGATACGAGACATGAGCAAAGGTGTTTCGCCTGATTCGCTAAGACAAATAATCGCTTTCACCCCTTGTAGATGGTTGGCGGTATACATTGTTGCCATTGCGATAGATTCATCGGTTTTTTCAAATGTGCCATTCATTCGGTGTGATGAACGTTGAATCTCTGGGCTTTTTTCTGCACCTAAACAAACTCTATCCATGGCTGCTACCGCTTCAATGGGGTGTTCTCCTGCAGCAGTTTCTGCCGATAACATCACCGCGTCAGCACCATCAAGAACAGCGTTTGCAACGTCAAACACTTCAGCGCGAGTGGGGATGGGGTTTTCAATCATTGACTCCATCATTTGCGTGGCGACGATAACAAGCTTATCGAGTTGGCGCGCACGGGTAATCATGTGCTTTTGTACGCCAACCAACTCGGCATCGCCGATTTCAACACCAAGATCACCGCGGGCAACCATAACCGCATCGGATGCGTTAATAATGGCGTCTAGGTTATCTCTATCTAGCGCTGCTTCTGCGCGTTCTATTTTTGCCACAATGCGAGCTTTTGAATGATTACTCTCTAGCAGGTCTCTTGCTTGCAAAATGTCGGCCGCAGTTTTTGGAAAAGATACCGCAACGTAGTCAACATCAAGTTCTGAAGCAATGGCGATGTCCTTAATGTCCTTTTCAGTTAGTGCTGGCGCAGAAAGTCCACCGCCTTGGCGGTTGATGCCTTTGTTGTTTTTTAGGATGCCGCCATCTTCAACGGAGCAATGGATACGGCTACCTTCAACATTATTAACACGTAATGATAGTCGTCCATCGTCCAGCATCAAAAGGTCATTGGGGCGACAGTCGCTGGGTAATTGTTTGTAATCGATACCCACTACAGATTGATTTCCTTCATATGTATCTAGGTCTGCATCAAGAGTAAAAATGTCGCCTGCTTTTAATGTGACAGAGCCGTCTTTAAACCGGCCTACACGAATCTTAGGGCCTTGTAGGTCAGCTAATATAGCAATATTGAGGCTGTGTTTTTTTGATAAACGTCTAACGTTAGTTGCTCGTTGATTGTGATCTTCGGCGGACCCGTGGGAAAAGTTGAGTCGGACAACATTAACACCGGCTAGCAATAAGGCCTCCAGCTTTTCAATTGAATCCGTAGCTGGGCCAAGTGTTGCAACAATTTTGGTTCTTCGTGTTGTTTGCATGTGCTCTCTATTTTTTAGACCGATAGTTTGATTTGATAGTGTTGGAATAAGGTTACTTTATTTATTCGTGTTGCGTGGCTATATCAGGCAACATTTGCAATATGTGCAATGCTTTTGGCATTATCAACAAGATACACTTGCGCCATAAGCTGACGTGTATTGTCTAGCATACGATTTGAAAACCCCCATTCATTATCGTACCAAGCGAGTACTTTAACCATTCGCCCTGTAACACGGGTTTGCGTTGCATCAAATACACAGCTTGCAGAATTGTGATTAAAGTCAACAGACACCAAAGGAGCCTCATTGACTTGAATAATGCCTCTATTATCAGTAAGAGCTGCATTCTTAATAATATTGTTGAGTTCGTCAACAGAGGTTTTTTTGTTAGCAATGAAGGATAGGTCCACCAGTGAAACGTTAATCGTAGGAACTCGAACAGCCAAGCCATCTAAGCGTCCCACCATTTCAGGTAGCACTAACCCAACTGCGCTTGCTGCTCCGGTTTTTGTAGGGATCATTGAGTGCGTTGCAGCGCGAGCCCTGCGTAAATCGGTATGATAAGTGTCCGATAATGCTTGATCGTTGGTAAAAGAGTGAATTGTTGTCATTAAGCCACTTTCAATACCAATGGCATCGTTAATTATTTTGGCAAGAGGGGCAAGGCAGTTGGTTGTGCAAGATGCGCTGGAGATAATGTTGTGTTTGTTGGTAAGGATTTGGTCGTTCACGCCGTAAACAATGGTTGCGTCAACGTTGCTGCCAGGGGCAGAAATAATGACTTTCTTAGCCCCAGCCTCAATGTGGGCTTGCGCTTTTTTACCGTCAGTGAATAAGCCAGTGCACTCAAGAACCACATCAATGTCTAGTGCTGCCCAAGGTAAATTCGCCGGGTTACGCTCATTGCAAATAACAATCCTGTCGTTGTTGATGATAAGTTTGTTATTTTCGACATGAACGGAGTAAGCAAAGGTGCCATGTACCGTGTCGTATTGTGTTAGGTGGGCGTTGGTGTTGGCATCCCCTAGGTCATTAATGGCAACAATCTCGATATGCTCACGGTAGTTATTCTCGTATAGCGCCCGTAGTATGTTCCGTCCAATCCTACCGTACCCATTAATTGCAACTTTAATTGCCATGCCATAAACCTCAAAAAACAATGAACTCTCAAATTTAGTAGTAATATTACAACCTAAATGGGGTTTTGCAAGAAGATTTCAGTATTTTTGTGTTGTTTTATTACAAAATGGGTATTTTAGTGGTTTTTGTTTGTTGAGTTATTCTATGTGCCTTTAGGGTAACGGGTTTCAGTTAGGCTAAATCTTATTTTTTGTAGATGCTCCGCGAACCGTGGGCCACGCTTAATAGCGACGCCAGCGGCTAGCACATCAATCAAAACAAGGTGTGCTAAGCGCGAGGTTGTTGGTGTGTACATGTCTGTATCGTCCTCAGTCTCTATCGCAAGAAGCAGGTGGCAATGTTTGGCGAGAGGGCTGTCTGGCGCGGTAATTCCAATAACGGTTGCCCCTGTCTGATGTGCAACTTCAGCGGTTTTGACAATAGATATCGTTCGCCCAGTATTGGATATTAGAATAACCACATCACCAATTTGAGTAGCTGCAGCAGACATGCGCTGTATTAATTCATCTACGTGCGCAATAACGGGGATATTGAGCCGAAAGAATTTATGCAGGGCATCTTGAGCAACTGAGCCTGAGGCTCCTAAGCCGTAGATTTCAATTTTCTTCGCTTGCGCTAATGAATCAATGGCTTGTTCTAGAATAGGGAGATCAACGGTTTTGCGTGTTCTTGTAAGTGTTGCCGCCGCCGCATCAAAAATTTTACTGGTAAACTCTTCCGTGTTGTCTTGAAGTGTGACATTCGAACTTACATAAGGTGTGCCGCTGGCGAGACTTTGTGCAAGTTGCAATTTAAAGTCAGGAAAGCCCTTACAGCCTAAGTTTGTGCAAAAGCGATTCACGGTAGGCTCACTAACACTGGCATTTTTTGCTAGATTGGCAATACTGCTTTTTATGGCGCTTTCTGGGTCCCTAAGAATGGCTTCGGCAACTTTAGCTTCAGATTTTCGAAAGGTGTTTTTCTTGAGCTTATCGGCGACGATGGAAAGCATTTATCTACCTTTAACCTTTAATGGGTGGGTGCATAACCAGCGTAATAGCACGGTTTTTAGTATTCGTTTTGTAAAAAAATACCAGGATATACGTTAGTTAGCCACGAAAAATCAGTTTTATGTTGTTTTATTACCAAGAGCATCTCAAATAATATGGTTATTGAAGGATGAAAAAGTGCTGAAACGTACTAAATTGATAATAGACTGCTCGGTCACGTCACAATTGCCAACGACTTTTACTATTATCATTCTGTACTATACCTTCGAGTTATACCTCCGTGTGCAGGCGGTTTATTTTTGAACAAATATTATGTTTGAGCTAATTATGCTTGAACTAACTAAGAGAGCGATTCTATGAGTGAATTTTACCCAAATCTTTTGCAACCCTTGGATCTAGGGTTTACCACATTACGTAATCGAGTGTTGATGGGGTCTATGCATACGGGGTTGGAAGATCGTTTCTTTAACATTGAAAAGTTAGCTGCGTATTTTGCAGAGCGTGCTCGAGGAGGTGTTGGCCTGATTGTTACAGGGGGGTATGCACCTAACCGTCGGGGGGAATTATTACCGTTGGGATCGCGAATGCAAGATAAGGTGACTGCTTTGTTACATAAGCGTGTAACCAGTGCAGTGCACAATGAAGGCGGTAAGATTTGTATGCAGTTACTGCATGCGGGGCGTTATGGTTATGTGCCTTATAGTTTGTCGCCATCGGGTATTAAATCACCCATTACACCATTCAAACCTGGGAAAATGTCGGGTAAACAAGTGCAGTCAACCATTGACGATTTTGCTAAAGCTGCCGAGTTGTCTAAGTTTGCAGGTTATGATGGCGTTGAGATCATGGGATCAGAGGGATATTTGATCAACCAGTTTTTGTGCGAACGCACTAACCAGCGTACGGATAAGTGGGGCGGAAGCCCAGAAAACCGAATGCGCTTTGCGATTGAAACCGTGCGTAAGGTTCGTGAAACTGTCGGTAAGAACTTTATTATCGTTTATCGCATGTCACTAATGGATTTGGTTGAGGGTGGTCAAGAATGGGATCATATTGCCTCACTAGCAAAAGAGATTGAAGCAGCAGGTGCGACAATTATCAACACCGGTATCGGTTGGCACGAAGCGCGTATACCAACGATTGTTACATCGGTACCTCGAGGGGCATTTAGCTTTGCGACGGCTAAACTAAAATCATTGGTATCCATTCCTGTGTGTGCAAGTAACCGTATTAACACACCTGAAGTCGCTGAAGGCATTATTGAAGGTGGTGAAGCCGACATGGTTTCCATGGCACGGCCCTTATTGGCCGACCCATTTTTTGTACAAAAAGCAGAAAATGGAAGAGCGGATGAGATTAATACCTGCATTGCTTGCAACCAAGCCTGTTTGGATCACACGTTTAAAAATAAACGAGCCTCTTGTTTGGTAAATCCCCGGGCTTGTCATGAATTGGAATTACGTTATTTGCCAACTCAAAATAAGAAAAAGGTCGCGGTCATTGGTGCGGGGCCAGCAGGTATGGCTGCTTCAACCGTTGCTGCAGAGCGTGGTCATGATGTGACATTGTTTGATGCATCAGACCGTATTGGTGGGCAGTTTAATATTGCGAAAGAAGTTCCCGGTAAAGAAGAATTTGCAGAGACGTTACGTTACTTCGGGAAAATGATCGATAAGCGCGGTGTTAAATTACAATTAAACCATAAGGTTGAAGCTCAAGAGTTAATCGATGCAGGGTTCGATGAAGTGATTGTGGCGACGGGTATCACGCCACGCACACCGGGTATTGAAGGCATTGATCACGAGAAGGTCTTGACGTATATCGATGTGCTATTACATAAGAAGCCCGTTGGTGAAAAGGTTGCGATTATCGGTGCCGGAGGTATTGGTTTTGATGTAGGTGAATTCCTAGTGCATAACCATTCTGAAGACGAGCTTGCTCAGTGGTATGACGAATGGGGTGTTGATACCAGCCTTGAAAATCGCTCGGGACTGAAAGATGCGAATGTGGTTCCATCAGCAAGAAAAGTGTACTTGTTGCAGCGTAAAGAAACATCGTTAGGAAAAGATCTTGGCAAAACTTCTGGCTGGGTGCATCGAGCGGTATTAAAGCACAAAGGTGTAGAAATGGTAGCGGGTGCAAGTTATGACAAGGTTGATGACCAAGGGTTACATATTACGGTTGAAGGCCAAAGTAGAGTGCTTGATGTCGACCACGTTATATTGTGTGCAGGGCAGACACCGAAGCGTGATCTTGCAGACGCATTAGAGGCAGTTGGTGCAAAAGCTAAAGGTATGAATGTTCATCTGATTGGTGGTGCTGACGTGGCTGCTGAGTTGGATGCCAAGCGAGCTATTGATCAAGGATCACGATTGGCTGCAGAGATTTAACGGGATTGTTTTATTGGTAGGGTGGCTTCACCAAATTACGTGTTTATAAGGGGTTTGGTGAAGCTACATTTTTCTTCGAATTAAAAAATAATATATAGAGAATTGCAGGCAAAGAACCAATAGTAGAGAAGCCAGGAAAGCGCTGTAAAACCCTAGGGTATTTGTTAGTAGAACTAAGCTGCAATAAAAAGAGGAAAGACTCAGGAGGCCTATAGTAACACCTCTAAGAAGCAGGGCTGCTTGCGCCCCTGAATGTGTGGCATGGGTGAAAACAGCAAGCACTGATGCTGCAACAGGGAAGGCTGCAAATGTACCGCTATATGTTGGGCCTAGCGAATTTGCGAATTTGGTGATAGTCATTACTAATAACATTGCTGCAAGCATGCGTACTATAAGCTCATTTTTAGTGATAGATAACGTAATCGTGTTATGAGTGATAGTAGGTGTTAATTTCAGAAATATTGCGATAAGCAAGGTCACCAAAAGCATTGATAGTAGCGGGGGCAGGGATAATTGAGATGTCAGGATTGCGATAATAAAATAGCATATCCAGCTAATAGTCAGAGAGAAGAGCCAGCCATATTTCCTGGCACATAAGCCATAGATAAAACAGAAGCTGGATAGGGCTAAGATCCCAAGCAATGTTGAGTTTGCGGAAGCTGTGGCAAACCCCTGGCCTTGTTCTAGTGCTAAGAAAAGGGTTATGGGTCCTGCAATAACAGGGAGCCCAGATAGTATGCCACTGACAAAGCCCCCCCACCGTTTTCCTGCAAGACTAAGCCCTAGAATGATAATGGGTACAAGGGTCAATTTTGCGATAATCATTGCAATGCCAAACTAAAGGAGAGGTATGAGAGGCTGATTTTAGTCTTTTTCAGTTTTATAACGCAAGGGGTGTAGTTTTATCTTTTGGTGAATTTATAGAGGAGGTTGGGTTCGCTTAAGATATAGAGAGTATTATCTGCTCCAAGTGTAATACCTTCTGCTTGAGGTATGGGGCTGGATAAGCCAGCACTATCACCACTCAAGTCCAAATAACTGATTTTTTTGCCTTGAAGGTTGGCCTCGACTAATTGCTGGGACTCGTCACTGAGCATTAATATATGACCGAATTGGGAGTCAAAATAAAGGCCGGAAACATCATCGTTTCCTAGTGGTTCTTCCTCCAAATCCCACAAGTGAGATATAGAAAGGTGAGATGTGTTCTTTATAAAACCCTCTAGGTGATATAGTTCTCTAGGTGCTTTCTCGCTGGATACATATATAGACCCTGAGTTAGGGTCAAATGCGATGCCTTCAAACCCGTTGTTCTTGGCGCCTATTCGTGGAAGCGCTATGCTGCGCTGTTGAGAGCGCAGCAATGTCGAGGTGCTAGAGGTGATGTTAACAATTATTATACAGCGCCTTCTTTCCTCAGCGATTGCATATTTACCGTTACCAAGGTATGTGATTGCCTCAGTGTCCTCGAAACCTTCGAGTGATATGTGCCTGAGAGTGTTTCCTTGTGTATCTATCTCAATAATCGCTTCAGGGTTATTAATAGCAGCAAATAATGTATTCGTCTCATGATTGTATGTGAGGCCAGAAGCATTGTCGTGAACATCCTTCAATACAAAGGGCTGCTGCACGATGCTGTATTTATGTAGGTTGAGGCTTGGAATGCTTGCTTGAACCGGTGTCGGGGTTACTGTGTGCGCCAATATAGCTAATACACCAACGATTGAGGCAATACTTACTACATAAACACTTAGGGTGTCGCGGGAATATGCATAGACCGGATGAGCCATTATTTTTTTTATAGACATAGAATCACATGCAGTGGGCTAGGGCTTTACCTTTATCTTAGTCCAAAAATAGTATATTTCGGTGACAATCTTCAATTTTTTGAAATGTTATTCAGAGGACTATCTGTGTTTGAGTGGTTTCTTGAGATGTTCTCGTCATAAAGTTGCCGATTCTGTTGCTTCAAAATTTAAATGAGGTTTTTTCTGCCGTATTTTTGACGTCTTCTGAGTGAGTTCTTCGCAATCAATGCATAAGAAATCATAGCAATATAATTAATTGAAAAACAAAAACCTATAAAGTGCTTTTTTGTAATCGGCTAATTTAGAAAGTAGCTAAATATTTACTTTTTTAAGAATAAAAAAGACAAAAGATTACAAAAAGCCAACAAAAAAGTTGTTTGACGAATATAAATTCCTTTTAAAACAGTAGGTTAAGAATTGTTGTTTTTATGTAATTATGCACTGTTAAGTGCATCACCTTTTTAGTGCATGTGTTTGTTTTGCGATCAACTATATTGATTACATTGCCGCTGAGGTTGGAGTGGTAACGATAAAAGAAGTGTTTTTTTGTGAAATAAATCAGTATGCAAAGGACGTCAAAATCCAAGCGACATGATTTGAATAAGGTTTTAAAAAGCGCCGAAGACAAAAAAATGACGCATAAAACCAGAAACAAAAAAGCTAATTAATAGTGTTAGGAGCAGGCAAATGAAGTCACTAGAAGTTGTGCCATCGATAATAAAAACTACTGTATTAGCATTGTCAATCTCAGCGCTGGCTGCATGTGGTGGCGGTGGTTCGTCTAGTGATGGCGGCGTAGAAAGTCCAGTTTCATCTTCTAGCTCGACAGACCTTGAATCAGGCCCAGATGCAGGTGTTGAATCAGGTGGTGCGACTGATAACCTACAAAGAGGACAGTTTTTAGATAGTGCAGTATCTGGGTTGTGGTATGAGACTGAAACATTGTCTGGTTTTACTGACGTTGAAGGGTTCTTTGAGTTCTTACCTGGTGAAACGATACGTTTCTTTTTGGGGGAGACCTTGTTAGGTGAGTCTGACGGAAAACTAGAAGTAACCCCCTTAGACCTTCTGACCGCTACTGACCATCCAGACAAATTGCAAAATATTTTACGTGTACTGCAAACGATTGATTTTGATTCAGATGCAGAAAACGGTATTCATATTCCAAGATCGACTGATGATTACCTTTCTCAATTTACTCTTCCCCTTAATAGCCCTGCAGCATTTTTTGAGGCTAGCAGCGTGATCAATGATCTTGTTGGCGCAGTCACTAATGGGGGTGATTTAAAAGGTGCATTTGATTCATTTATGCACTTCCGTGAAACACTGCTTTCAGATCGAAGAAATACAACCGGTGAGGTTATTCTTAATTTGTTAAATAGTACCTGGGATGCCCAAATCACGTCGACTGAGTGTGGGACGGATACTGCAGCGTTGGTATATAATTTTAATATATTAGGAGTAGCAACAGTGGGTGCTCATGACTTGGTGATGGGGGATGATGGTTGTTCTTCTGCTCGTAACGGTATCTTCTTTAATACTTACGAAACGGATGTGTTGTTTGCTTGTGCAAACGAATGTACAGGAGAAGATGTAAATCGTGTGGCGATTGAAGGTGATGAAGTTACTACCTTAAGCTATGACCAGGATGCTGGTGTGATGACGATTGCTGTCACTACGACGATTGATGGTGAGAACAATACGAAAACAACTGTGTTAACGGCGCGTTAATATGCTAGTTGGTACGAGACATAAAAAACGCTTCATTTGAAGCGTTTTTTATGTCTCGTATTTTTGCCTTTTAATACAGCGGTAAAGTAAACGTAACGATGATTAGGCGAGAACCCTTACTTCTGACGCCTGTACGCCCCGATCTCCATCAATGGCAACAAAAGATACCTGTTGACCCACTAATAGCTTTCTAAAACCCTTACCGACAATATCCTTATGATGAACAAAAATATCCCCTTCGTATTCATCTGCGCATATAAATCCAAACCCTTTTTTGTCTGAGAACCATTTGACGGTGCCCTGAGTCTGTCCCTCTTCTAGCTCATGCTGTATGGCAGGGCCATTTAAGCTTCGTTTGGGTGTGCTGTTATAGATGTCTGTGTACGCGTTTACGCCTTCGCGAATAATGGCGACGGCATCAATAGCGCCAATGTCCTTCGGTTGATTGGTAGGCTTAACGGAAAAGTCGTCAGAGTTGGGATCACCAGAAAAATTCAGGATGGCACCATTAGTATGTTCAGCGGTGCCGTTGATGACAGAAATGGTCCAGCCATCAATCACAGTAGGTTCAGGCGTTTTTGCACTTGGTTGCTGCTTCTTTGGGGCAGGAGGGTCTTGTTTCTTGATTGTTTTCTTGATGGTGAGAATGGGTTTAACGTCATCCTCTTTGATAAGCCAGCTAAGTTCTGGGTCATCTTTAGCGTCTTCGCGGACAATGTCACATAAATGTTTGGTGGCGGTATCAACAGAGAAACCATCGGACCACATTTGGAATGTCTCATCCATGTGTTTTCTAAGTTGTGCTTGCGCTACCGATTGAGGGAGTTGTAAGTCCCTCCCGAGGGCATTTAGCACTTGTCTAGAAAATACGTCTTTGTCGATGGTTTTTTCGGTAAATATTTTGTCGTCGTCTTGCTGTACACTTCTGGTCATAAAACTAACAATCTATGTTTATGTATTGGATAGGAGTACGGATTGGCATTGTCCAAACGCCAGTTCGTATCATGTATATAAGCTCAATTTTTTTGGTACCACTTAAAATAATCAAGTTAACGTAACCGTTTGCTCGAAATTAGCACTCAATGTTAAAACTACTTATTGAAACTCAAGTCGCTCATAAGCTATTCAGAGCGTAAAAACTTCTAATTTTAATCTCAATTGCTTGTTGCTATGAATGCCTTATAACAACGCGTAATGACAATTTTCCTAACAATCTTTGTAATAAACGTTCGGTATAAATCTCTGCGCGACTTCCGTGTTAGAGGGGAAGGACTCTTTTGCAGTATGAACAATCGACCTACTACCGACCTAATATATACTCAATATTATTAGCTGATATCTCTATATATGAACCAACTATAGACCAATACTATTATGGGATTTGAAAATGGTCAAGTGTTCGAAGTGTAAGAAATCTAGGATATGTGCGTATGGTCTCCAAAATACCACCGCCATAACAGGCGGTGGCACCGGGGTAGAGGCTTATTTTAACTCAGAAGAACTCTTACCTAATAGCCTTCTTGCAACAATAAGTTGTTGAATTTGTTGAGTTCCTTCGAATATGTCAAGGATTTTTGAGTCTCGAGCCCATTTTTCAAGTAACTCGTTTTCACTGTAGCCAACGCTGGCACAAAGTTCGACACATTTTAATGTGATTTGGTTACAAACTCTTCCAGCTTTGGCTTTGGCTATGGATGCTTCTTTGGAATTAGGCATTGCATTGTCCGCCATCCAGGCAGCCTTTAGGGTTAATAAGCGAGATGCCTCCCAGTCTGCTTCCATTCTATATAGCTCAGCTTCAACGGCACTTACATTGGTTATTGGAGTACTATAGTCTTGTTTTAGGCTGTTTTTGAGCAAGTGACGGGTTTGGTCTAGTGAGGCCTTTGCTAGCCCAACTGCCATAGCAGCTACTAGAGGGCGAGTGTTGTCGAAGGTCTCCATTACACCAGCAAACCCTTTCTCAACATTGATTTCTTCATTGCCGAGTAAGTTATCTTTATGAATTCGGCAATCGGTGAACATAACAGCCGCTGTATCAGATGCCTTAATACCAAGCTTATGTTCTAAGCGAATAAGCTCCATACCAGGTGTGCCGCGCTCTACGGCAAATGACTTGATGGCTGAACGACCAAGGTCTTTGTCTAGGGTTGCCCAAACAACAATAACGTCTGCTCTAGCCCCTGACGTGATAAATATTTTTTCGCCGTTGAGCACATAATGGTCGCCATCTTTTTTAGCAGTAGTGCGGATTGAGGCTGAGTCAGAGCCGGTATTAGGTTCAGTGATTGCCATTGCAGCCCACTTCCCCTTAAAGCGTTTAAGCTGCTCTGGATTGGCTACTGCGGCTATTGCAGCGTTACCCAGTCCTTGGCGGGGGAGGGTTAGTAGTAAGCCGGTATCACCCCAGCAAAACTCCTGAATGCCGACAACAGCAGCCATGTTGCTACCATTGCTAATGCTGCCATCAGTGCGTTTTTTCTTTTTGCTTGCTTCTCCTGCTCCAACACCATCATCATCACCAGCATTCATACCATCCAGGATGGAGGCTACCATATCCAATTCTTTTGGATATTCGTGTTCGGCCAGGTCATATTTACGTGAAATTGGTCGTAACATTTCGTTGGCTACTTGGTAAGCCATACCTTGTAAGTTTTGTAGTTTCTTAGGCAATTCTAATAACATAGTGAGGTCCTCAAATACATTGTGTTAACGAGATAGAGTGTTAAAGGTCTACAGATGTATGCCGCCTTCACAAATTGCGATAGATCGCATATCTCGATACCAGCGTTCAACAGGGTGCTCTTTGGTGAAGCCGTGTCCGCCTAGAAGTTGCACGCCATTGGTTCCAATTTCCATTGCCTTGTCACCACACAGTACATGGGCAAGATAGGCTTCTTGAGTAAAATCTAGACCTTTTTCTGCTCGTGTGACGGCACGCTGTGTCAGCACTTTCATACTGTCGAGTTCTATACCTATATTTGCAACCATAAAGGCTACAGATTGCCGGTGACTGATAGGCTCACCAAACGCTTCTCGCTCATTACAATAGGTAATTGTGTAGTCCAGTATGGCTTTTGCTGTTCCTAGCGCTAATGAGCACCAACCAAGGCGAGAAAAGTTAATAAAGGCTTGATAGTCAAAGTCCGATTCGCCAAGAAGACTATCGCTTTCGAGTTTTACGTTGTTTAAATTAATTTTTCCTAGTTGAGCGGCTTTTAACCCCATGGACGGATCTGCGGCAACGGTAAGGCCTTCAGTGTTACTTTCAACAATAAATATTCTTGGGCCTTTGTTTTCTAAGTTTGCGGCTATCAGGAATAGCTCACAACTCTCAGCTAAAGGAACCAGAGATTTCTCACCCTGTAGGATGAAACCATTACCAACAGACTTAGCGGTAGTTTTGAGCAGGTTTGCATCAAATAAAGGTTCGCTTTCAGCAACCGCTATTGATGCAAGCAAAGGTGACTCTTCAAGAAAAGCAGGCAAGTACTTTGATTGTTGAGATGCGGTGCCCCAATGGGTTAATGCATTAGCGACACCGATAGGGGCTAATGTGGCAACCGCAATACCCATGTCGCCATAAGCAAGCTCCTCAGCAACAACCATGCTGGTCACTGGCGATCGTTCTGTTCCAGCGCCACCTAATTCCTCTGGAACAGCAAAATAAGAAAGTCCTAGCTCAGAGGCTTGAGTTGAAATATCTTGAGGAACTTTGGCGTTTTTATCTGCATCCAATGCCGCTGGGCGGATAAGGTCTTTCGCAAATCGTTGAATACTGTCTTGCATTAACTGCTGTTCTTCGCTGAGGTTCAAGTCAAAGAGGTTTTTTGATGTTGTCGATACAGGAGCGCTTGGACGTGCTGGAGTTACTAGGTTTGTGACATTTTTAAACTGTCTAGATGTGGCTCCTAGCGCTTTAAATCCAGTTTTTGTACCTTGATAAATGGTTTTTTCGATGGTTTCACGTAATCCCAGCTTATCGATAACTGGTGAGGAGGCAATGCTATTAAGGGCAGCTAAAGCGATACCTATTGGATCTCTACTCATTGTGATTCTCTCTGCTTTGTGTTTTTCAAGATAATTAAGCGGATGTTTTTTTTGATTTGGTGACGTCGAGTCTCTGATGGTGACGTTTAGAATGCATTGGCACGAGAAAAAGAGGCCGTGGCTAAACGGTCAATTAACTAAGAATTGTTGTTCAGTTTATGATTTATGCAAGGTTTGGGGAACTTCGCTGCGGTTCTAAGCAGGTATGGTCGGAAATGCCCTGTGTTGTGGCTACATAGCCATAGCTGTTTTTTATTTTGCTGTTAGAGTGTTTTTTGTAATGTATTGGAGACGTAAAAGCCGTTGTTCATGCTCAAAAACTGAAGAGAATTTATATAGGAAGTACCGATGTCTGAATTAAATGTATTAAATCGAATAGTTTCAAAGTTAAACGTCTTACCAGGCTCTGTTCGAGGGCAGGCAATCTCATTGTTAATTGGGCGTACGGTTCGATATGCAGGCACAAGCAATATTTATATTGAAAAATTAACCACAACTGAATCGATCATGCGGTTGAGAAACAGGAAGAAAGTGCAGAACCATATTGGTTCTATTCATGCGGCAGCAATGGCGTTATTAGCGGAATCGGCAACAGGGTTATTGGTCGGTATGAATGTGCCTGACAGCAGTGTTCCTGTGATTAAAACGTTGCATGTAGATTATTTAAAACGATGCCAGGGTGATATTAAGGCGGTAGCCCGTTTAACAAAGGAGCAGATTGAGCAGATCACTACGACTGAAAAGGGAGAGGTGACTGTAGAGATCACAGTTACAGATGAGAGAGGGGTCGAGCCGATTCGATGTGAAATGATATGGGCGTGGACATCTAAAATAAGAAGATAGGGTTTAGTAGCTGATAGTCAAGTAAAAATGTAGATAAAAAAGCGAAGGGATAATTTCCAATTTCGCCCTTTTATCTACACCTTCTCTAAACCGCAATACTGTTTTCATTAGACGCGTTTTCAATTATTGCCGGGCGTCCCCTATATTCCAGCCGTACTTCGCTAGGCGTTTTTCCGGTCCAGCGTTTAAAGGCTTGACGAAAGTTTGCAGCGTCGCTAAACCCTACTAGATTGGCAATTTCATCAACGCAAAATTGAGTGTTTGTTAGATAATTTATGGAAAGCTGCCGTCTAACTTCATCGAGGATTCGTTGGAAGCTTGTGCCAGACATTTGTAGCTTTCTTCTCAGAGTTCTCGGTGCAACATTCATAATTCCTGCAACTTGATCAATTTTGGGAAAGTGACCGGGCCGAGCGAGTAATATATTTCTAACCTCTTCTTTGTGATCCAGTGATGTTTTATCGTGTTGTGTTGCTTCTGCGCAGAGTTTTTCTAATAATTTAGCTGAAAGAGGGTTAGCTTTAGGGAGGGGGCGTCCTAATAAACCATCTCGCAAAACAATCTGATTGAACTGGCTATTAAAAACTAATCGAGTATTAAATAATTCACGGTAGTGTTCGATGTAACTTGGTTCTGGGTAGGTAAAATGAATTTCTTCCGTTATATCACTGACCTCTAGAAGTTCTTGTGCAAGAAGAAACACTGGCCCTAAAGACACTTCTACGCAAAATGATAACAGGTCACCCACACCGTATTGATCTGTCACACGATAAACGCTTTTACCATTAGTGTGTAGGAATTGATGGTGTAATTTGGGACCTGCGACATCGATATAGCGCATCCCTAATTCAACTGCGTGTTGTAAAGAGCTACAGCTGAGCATCGCATAACCCAAAATACCAAATGAGGCGATATCAGAGCGTTTGGCGGCCAAAATGCCAATTTCTTTTACTGGGACAAGTGTACGAACGTTATTAAACAATGTTAACTCTTGTTGGTGAGAAACAAGGGCAGAAGGGTCGTTAAGTTGCCCGTTGTCTATTCCTGTGCCTTCCAGCGCTTGTTCTGGGGAAATATTGAATTCGCTCAATAAGTTAACTAATAAATTCACATCATTTAAATTGTGCGTAGTTTCGTGTAATTTGTCTGTAAACATAATGGCGGCACCAGTGGTTGTTATTGTTAATTTTGTACGTTCGTACCAATAATGTTTAATTTATCGCATATTTGGCCATATTGGAACCCGGTTGCCGTATTTAACCTGTTGTTTTGTTGATATTTGTCCAAACCATATTAGGGGTGCTGTTGGCCAATGGATTGTGATAGAGGCTCGTTCAATAGGGCAGATATTTCGCCAGCCAGTGATCTGGGTTGCGGTGTTAGTCTGGCTGGCATGATGGGGTTAGGGTTGTTGGCTTTTTTCTAACCATTGTTATTGGGTGTTGGGGTCAGCATTTAATGCATTATTGGTTTTCTCTGGTATTGCTTGGTATCGGATGGAATTTTTTATTTATTGGAGGAACAGCTCTATTGCCGCAGGGGTATACTGATGGTGAGAGTTTTAAGATGCAGGCAACGAATGATGTCTGTGTTTTCATGATGCAGGCGCTGGTTTCTATGTTATCTGGCTGGCTTCTGTATAGTGCAGGTTGGGAAATGTTGTTATTGATTTGTTTACCGTTGATAGTGATTCGGATTCTCATTATCGCTTGTTGGAAAGGGGTTTATCCGAGTAACACAAGGCATTATAATTAGCGGCTAGTTGTCGTTAACTGAGTGAAGAATTGATACTAATGCAAGAAGCTCCTATATCTGAGAAAAAAGCACTTTCTGATGGAACATCGCAAGAATCCAGTGATACCGTTAGATTATTAAAACTGACCACATACGCCTCTGTCGTTACAGCGGTAATTTTGATTGTTGCTAAGGTATTTGCGTGGGGAGCGTCTGGATCGTTAAGCGTGTTAGCATCTCTAATTGATTCAATTATGGATGCGGCAGCCTCGATCATTAATTTAGTCGCTGTTCGTTATGCATTAATACCCGCTGATGATGATCATAAATTTGGTCATGGAAAAGCAGAGGCATTGGCAGGGCTTGGTCAAGCAATGTTTATTACAGGTTCGGCTATCTTTTTGTTATTTAATAGCGTTGATCGAATGCTTCACCCGCGAGAAATTGAGCAGGTGAGTGTTGCCGTGGCGATTATGGTTTTTTCCATTATCGCCACGGCAATTTTGCTAATGCTGCAGCGTTATACTGTTAAGCGTACGCAATCGGTAGCAATTAAAGCTGATTCACTGCACTACGCAGCTGATTTGTTTACGAATGTAGGTATTGTTGTTGCGCTGATGCTGACTCAGGTTGGCTGGCCTGGAGTTGACCCTATTTTTGCAATTTTTATTGCATTTTATGTGTTGTATAGCGCATGGAGTATTGTTGTTGAGTCTGTGAATGATTTGCTTGATAAAGAGTTGCCAGAAAGTGTACAGGAGGCAATCGTTGAAGTCGTCGTATCTCACAAAGAGGTCAGAGGTGTCCATGATTTGCGCACACGTCAATCTGGGCGTAATAAAATCGTACAATTCCACATAGAGATGGACCGTGATCTACCGTTGTGGCATGCCCATGGTATTGCTGAAGAGATAGAACAAAAATTATTGTCCGAGTTTCCTGAGGTAGATGTGATCATTCATCAAGACCCGTATCCGCCTCAGTCCGCGTAACTTTTCGATAGGTAACAAGATAGAGAGGCATTGGGTCGAATAGGAAGTGATGAACATGAGTGGCGATATGCAAAAACAAGGATCACAAAGCGAAGTACTTAATGCAATGCAGAAGCCGTTATTCTTCGGTTCAAACTGTAGCTCGGTAGAGTTAATCGAAACACATATATCCTATGTTTTCTTGACGGATAATGTGGTCTATAAAATGAAGAAAGCGGTAGATTTTGGTTTTCTGGATTATTCAACGCTAAAAAAAAGAAAGCACTATTGTGATATTGAAATTACGCTGAATCGACGTTTGGCACCCAAGTTATACATTGGTGTCGTCGCTATTTGTAGGGATAGCACGTCGGGCGATATTATATTGGGTGATGTCTCTAATAACGAGTTCGAGATTGTTGAATATGCGGTAAAAATGCATCGTTTTGAACAGGTATCTATTTTGGCGCAGTGGATGCAATCTCAACCCCCATTAATACGAGAGGCGCAGTTTTCCTTGTTAGGCTCATGTGTTGCCGAGTTTCATTTGTCTACTCCAAAATTAGTCACTCGAAGTAATAGTGCTTTGGGTAAGGTGGATAGCGTACGGTTTGCAGTAGAGCAAAATTTTCAACAGATGTCCCCTTTGGTTCATGAGGCGTCAGATAAGAAATATTTAAAGAGTCTCTCTGATTGGAGTGAAGGTGAGCTAAGGCGACATTCTCCTTTACTTGAACAACGCCTTTCTGATGGCTTTGTTCGTGAGTGCCACGGAGATCTACATACTGGAAATATTGCTGTTATTGACGAAAAACCCTTATTGTTTGATTGCATCGAGTTTAATGATCAATTTCGTTGTATTGATGTAATGAACGAAGTTGCATTTTTAGTAATGGACCTTGAGGCAATGGATGCATCAAAAGATGCTATGGATGTACTTAATGCATACTTATTCAAAACAGGAGATTATGAAGGGTTGCAGTTACTGGTTTTTTATAAAGTATACCGTGCGATGGTTAGAGCAAAAGTTGCCATTTTATGTTTAGCGCAAGAGGGGGTGTCAACATCGTATAAGTCGGAGGTGCTAAGGCGTTATCGTTGTTATATCGATTTGGCAATGTCTTATATTCAAGCCACTAACCCGGGTTTAATAATGACTCATGGCGTTTCGGGTACTGGCAAGACAACGGCTGCACGGTATCTGTCACGTCGTTGGCCTGGGGTTCACCTAAGAGCTGATGTTGAGCGAAAGAGACTTTTTGGGCTTCAGGAGCTTGAATCAAGCAAGCAGAAGGGGCTTGACATATATACTCTGTTAGCAACAATGCAAACGTTTGATCGATTGAGGTGTATTGTGGCTTTATTATTAGAGGGGGGTATCAATGTCATTTTGGATAGCACGTTCCTGCACAGCGCAGTGAGGCAGGATTTTTACAGCATAGCGAAAGAACGGGGTTGTACTGTTCATATAGTATCCTGCCAGTTAAATGAAGAGACTCTTCGAAGGCGACTAATGGTTAGAGAAGAGGCAAAGGATGACGCATCAGAGGCCAATGTTTTTATTATGGAGCAACAGCTAGGCGAGGAAGAGCCATTGACAAAAAATGAACAAAAAAACACTTATTTTGTAGATATGCAGGACGGAACTGATGCGTTGGGTTGTGTGTTGAAAGAACTAAGGAAAGCGATGTGATACAGCGGGCGTGAAGATAGGGAGAAGAAATAATAGCAAATGCTATTATTTCTCAGCAGCATTGAGCTGGGCGATAACGTCTGCAATGCGTTTTTCCATCTCGTCAGTCATTTCCCATGTGGTGTGAACGGGAAGCGCTGCGACTCGATTACGACCCATTTTAAACAGGCTTTTTTGAATGTATTCAAGATCTTCTTTGATTGGGTTGCTCATGATATAGCCTCGGTAATGCACTCGGTATACGATGGCGCTTGAGTATGGTAGCGCCGAAATAACATAATGCGGTGGATAGTACAGAGTTTATATTGGCAATACAAGAGGGTGTAATCCTATGAATTATGAAGGTGTTTTGTTGTTGATTTAAGTACGGAGTGCAGTTCGTACAGAGTACCTTCTTTATTTAATTCAATGTAAAAAAAGTAATCTCGAGCGGATTTTAAGGTCATGGGTGTAGTTTTGCCTTTCAGACCTATGTAGTGCAACCCTGCGTCGACTTCTAATGTTGTCTTTTCGCCCGGACCTAATGTGGCTACTACCCAGTCATCGATTGATACAGCGGCAATGATGGGGATGCCATTATCATTTCTATTGCGAACGAAGGTGATGCGGGCCTTGCCTGAGCTCATATGGCTCACCGCAGGCTGATAAAACGACCTTGAAGATACCTGGTCTGGAAGGGAAGAACAGCCGGTTAGAGCCACCCCTAAAAGCATAATTAACAAGCAGTTTTTCATCGTTATACACTCTGTTTTTATCGTTTTTATCGTTTTTATTGTTTTTACTATCTTTTATTTTTATTAATGTACTTGAGTCTGGCACAGTTCACAGTTTTTTTGCAAAAGAAATTCGTCAAAATGCTGAACAACTTTGACCAAAAAATGAACTTCGTCTACCTTTATAGATGTATGAGGAAAACTCCTTTGTTCTATGCGAGAAGGTAAAAACGTTAATTATCAATCGTTTAAAATATAACCTAACAAGGTTTTCTGGCTGCCTGTTTCATTGGCTCTGATTTATCGGGACTTTTAAAGTCTCGATAAATCAGAGCCATTTCAAAAATATAATGATCAAAATTAGAGACACTTTAATGTCATACAGAGTACGTGTGGTTTTATGCTGGACTTGGTTGATTGGGTTTTGCTTGGTTGGAAGTAATGTATATGCTGGTGACGTTAAGTTTGACGTTGTACTCCAGAGTGATACGCGCGCTCTTAGTATTGGGACGTCACTGGAGTATCTTGAAGATGAATCAGGCGGGTATTCATTGGATGAGGTTAGAGAACCAAGTTTGTCGGATCGTTGGATAAAAAGCGTCAAAGAAGTACCTAATTTCGGTTTTACTTCTTCTGCGTATTGGTTTCGGTTTACGTTAGTAAATTCGAGTAACGAACGCTTCTCTGGTTTGTTGGAACTCGGCTATCCATTGTTAGATTTTGTTGATGTATACCTATTGTCTGCCGCTAATGAAAAAAAGGCGATGCCAGATTATTTGTTTGGTGATTCAAAAACGTTTGATCAGAGAGTGATACCTCATCGTAACTTCTTAGTTCCGTTAGTGATGCCAGCACATGAATCTTCCTATGTTTATATTCGCGTTGAGACAGGGAGTGCAACACAGTTGCCTATCGTGATTTGGGAGGATCAGGCATTTTATCAAGCGGACGCTGATTGGTTAATGTTGCAGGGTGTATTCTATGGAATCATGCTGATTATGGCGCTGTACAATTTGTTTGTGTTTGTGGCAATCAGGGATGTTAGTTATTTCTTCTATGTATGCTACGTCGTCGGGTTTGCGGGCGTAATGGCGTCTATTCAAGGTTTAGGGTTTCAGTATGTTTGGGCTGACAGTTTGTTGCTTCAAGATAGAGCGCCGGTATATAGCATACTGTTTGCTACTCTAGCGGTTGTCGTATTTACGGGTAAATTTTTGCACATAGAGCAACGTTCGGAACGTTTGCATAAAGTGGGTACATTGATCGTGATGTCCATAGTTGCAGCAAGCTTTCTTGCCTTCTTATTGCCGTATTCTCTTTCTATTCGTATTGCAGTGATGTTGGTGATCGTTATTGGGTTTTATTGCATGTCTGCAGGTATTATTATCAGTTCTTACGGTTATAAAGAAGCAAAATATTATACCGTAGCGTGGAGTGTTTTTATTGTTAGTATTTTAGTGCTCGCATTGAATAAGTTAGGTTTTTTACCAAGAAATATATGGACAGAAAATATGGGGCAGGTAGGTGCTGCGATAGAGGTGACGTTATTGTCATTGGCTCTTGCGGATCAAATCAATCGCGAGCGAAATGAAAAATTGACAGCACAAGATGAAGCCATACACCAAGAGAGAGAAGCTCGCTTTGCACATCAACAGTCTGTCGAGGCCCACAAGAAAGCAGAAGAACAATTAACGGGGCGAGTAAAAGAGCGTACGTGTGAACTGGAGTCTGCCTTGGAAGATCTGTCCATTGCAAACAGAAAGTTGAAGGAAATATCCACGATCGATGGCCTTACGGGTATTCGGAATCGACGTTACTTTGACTTGATGATATTAAAAGAATTTCAAAAATGTCGAGAAAGTGAAAGTTCAATGACATTGATGATATTGGATATTGATCATTTTAAAAACCTAAATGATGAGCATGGTCATTTGTGTGGTGATGAATGTTTAAGAGCAATAGCATCTGTTATTAATGACACCGTTAAATGGCCAACTGATGGGGTGGCTCGATATGGGGGGGAAGAATTTGTGGTTCTGTTGCCAAAAACAGAGATGGATGGAGCTCAGTTATTAGCGGAAAAGATTCGATCACAGGTCGCTTCTAGAGTATGGGACATTGGAGGGAAGGCGCTAAGTGCTACTGTTAGTATCGGTATTGCATCACTGTCTCCTGTTACCGATAACGACACTCCAGAGAAATTAATTGCAAAGGCGGATGAGGCGTTGTATCGAGCGAAAGGCAGTGGTAGAAATCAGGTGTGTGTGGCATGATTTGGTTTAATAGAATGCCTCGTCGAATATTGTTTGTTCTTGTTGTTCTTTGTCTCGTTAGTATGTCGAGTCGTGCCGAGCTGGCGCTCAGCCAGTTTTCAGGCAATGAAAGTTTGTCCGAACACCTATCATTTGTAGAGGATGAAGCGTCGGCTTGGTCTGTTGATCACGTGTACCGGTCATTTGATGATTTACGTTGGATAGAAAATAGAGAGACAGAATTGAATTTAGGATTCACTCAGTCAACTTATTGGTTTCGTGTGGCAATGAAAAATGATTTGGCCACCAAGTTTACGGGTGTATTGGGTATGGAATACCCGCTGTTGGATGATATTCAAGTTTATCAGGTTATTGATGGAGGGCGACCGTGGCCGGTAGCCCATGTGGGAGATTTGCAAGAATTTTCCAAGCGCATTATACCGCACCGAAACTTTTTGGTGCCGATTGAACAGGCTGCAGGGTCCGAAGCTATCTATTTGATTAGAGTTCGCACCACCAGTGCATTACAGCTACCGTTGTATTTAGGTAGTGAACGGGATTATTTGATTGATGATTTTGATTGGATGGTTGGGCAGGGAATGTTCTTTGGCATCATGTTTATTATGGCGGCATACAACCTTTGCGTTTACGTAGGGGTAAGAGATAAAAGCTATCTGTATTTTGTCGCTTATGTTGTCGCTTTTTCTTGTGCTGTCGCGAGTATTCAGGGTACGGGTTATCAATCTTCTTTAATCAGTAGATAAAGACCGCGTGATGCATTCATTACTTGGTCAAGTGTTGTGTTAAATTGCTCAAGCTGCCCTTTAACTCGATCTGTGATTTCCGTCATCATAATTCCCTCGATTACTGATCATAAATTGCTAATTAGGATAAAACACTCAGTAAAGACATTCTCGCCACTATGGTGTACTGCGGGACTCTTCACAGAGCTACCCTCTAGTGCGCGTACTTCGTACTACATGAAGTAATCTAACAGAAAAATATGGCATTTCCGTGACACAAGATTATCGTCATACTGCTTACAACGCGCGCTTTATCACCATAACTTCTGGCGGACAACAAAGGCTTTACTGCGAGCGATGTTACGGAGAAAAATTAGAATAAGAACCCTAATTATGTTCAGTATCTTGATGTTTTGCGTCAAATTACTTTATTGTAAGGCGAACTCATTTCGCTGGCGTCGAGGGAGTACGCCGTTGACCATTTTTCTGGCTGCATGGTAACCAGATAGCTTTTCTTTTGGAAAAAAAGGGCCGATACCTTTGACTTCTTTTACATCTGCAACACGGTAACGTTGATCTGCACACTTTAAAATAGCGGAGGAAATATTAACAATTCGGGTATCCCCAAAAGGAGAGCCAACACCACTATTAAGCGTTAAACCAACGGAAATATCACGAATAGGGTCTGCCCAGGCCCCTGATCCGCCAAAACCAAAGTGACCAAAGCAATGCCGAGTGTTAGAGCCGAGGGCAAAAACTCGATGATAACCTAATCGCCAGTGCATTGGTAAAGGGATGACTTTGCCAGGGTCTCGATTTTGAATTTGCATCATGTTTTGCACGGCCGCCCTTGAGAGGATGCGTGTCCCGTCAATTTCACCGCCATTGGCGAGCATGGCGTAGAGCTTTGCCAATGAACGGGATGTGAACATACCGTTCATTGCGGGTATACATGCATTTGCTATATCCGGGTGGTTTAGGTCCAGGTACAGCATTCCTCGCGGAATTAATGCTGAGATAGTTTGGTCTAGATCGACGTTGACTAACTTCAATCCTTGGGTAACTGCTTTTAATGCATTTCGTTGAAGTATACGTTCAACCTGTTTTCCGGTGCGTTCCCCTCCAATGCTATTGATGAGGTGTGCACGACGCTTGTTCTGCTCAGATGGCATGCCGACAAATAACCCATCAAGACCTAAGGGTTTTGATAGCTTTTCGGTTAAGACGTGTTCAAACGATTGGTTAGTGACGCGGTGAATCAATTCACCAATAAGCCAGCCGTATGTTAGGGCGTGATAGCCATTGTGTTGGCCGGGAGTGTGTACAGGGCGTGCTCGTTCAATAGCACCTACCATAAAACCCCAGTCGAGCATTTGTTCAGCATCGTCGATCATATCCCTGATGTGAAACAGCCCGGCTTCGTGACAAAGTAGCTGGCGAACCGTAATGTTGTTTTTGCCTTTTTGACCAAATTCGGGCCAATGCTTAGAAACGGGGTCGTTGTAATCGAGAAGACCTTGGTCTACAAGAATATGTAGAAGAGTAGAGGCTACCCCTTTTGTTGTTGAAAAAGACATGGCTAGGGTATCAGACTGCCAAGCATCGCCATCTTTATTGCGAGTGCCGCCCCAAATATCTACAACACATTGACCTCTGTGGTAAACCGTTAGTGCTGCACCGCCGGGTTTGTTGCGGGGGATCTGGTTACGTAATAAATCTGCGACTTTGCCGAAATCTGGATGTACGTAACCTTGCAGCATATTTTTTCCTTATTTTTGTGTTACATACATAGATTTATAGCAGTTATGTGGAAAATTGACATAAAATTGACACAATAAAATGGGTTGTTTGGATGCGCTTTTGTGTGATATGGGGAGGATTACTGCTTGTAGAGCTGACTAGCTTGGCTCTGCTGTCATAGTGCTTAATGCATTATGGTGGTTAAATAGTCTGTATTGAGTAAAGCACCTTGTTGGATTGAGCTAGATTGAATAGGAGAAGCTACATTGACCCACTATACGGCCTTTGCCGCCTCAGAATCACTGCGATGTCAAAATGAATCCTTTGTAGCAGAATTAGGAGGATCGCCTTCTCGTGCGTTGGCTCCAGATGTCGTTAGATTGCTGGAGTTGTTTACTGATGAATGTATGGATGCATATTTTTTGAGCCCTGTTGAGATGATTGATCTCAATCCAGTGGGCAAGAAAGTTGTATTAGGTGGTGTGACAGCGATCAAAAAGACGATAAAGCTTGCACTCAAAAAAGTGTTAGGAAAAGTACCTAACAACGAACTGGTGCCATTATCAGACTACATTGATTCTATGTTGTTGAAGCCGGAAGAAGGGAGTGACCTAACAACGTATATTGCGGTAGAACTGCCGGACGAGTTATACCTGCGTATCGCGGGTGTTGTGCAAAAAGGGAAAGATACAGAGCCACATTTAGTAGCAAAAGAATTCTCGATTGCGTTGTGTGATTTGGTGGATGTTGCTATTGAAAGTTATTTTGAACGACCGATTGACATGATGAAGTTGGGATACTTATCTGAGAAAATTGCTCGTTTGGCAAATGACACGGTGAGCTCTGGGGCAAAGACGGTAATTAAGAAGGTGACCAAAACTATGCGTAATGAAGAGTTGCAGGCATTTTTTCAGTTTACGGAGTCAATTATTATTGATGGCCCAGCATCGTGATTGATAAAAGCGTAGGAAGTCTGTGAGTTAAAGAAGTTATTGTATGGGCTTGGATGCTTGCTGTACGGCTTGTCGGACTATATAAATATCAGCGACATTTCCTTGCAGCATTCGATCTAGAGGCGATTCATATTGAAGTTCTGGGTGCGGGGTGCGCAGTATGTGAATGGCGCTCTTTGAGTTTTTGGCATTTATATTTTTAAAAACGTCATCGATATTCAGCAAATATGAAATGCGTTCTAGTGTGTCACGGGGCAGGGTTCCTGTTTTGCCATTCTTCCAGTTGGCATAGGTTGATGTTGCTGTAAGGCCAAGTAGGGTCATTGCATCTTGCCGGTTGAGTTTCCAGCGGTGAGCAATATCAAAAAAGCCTTTTAATGCTAATTCTGCGATACCTCGTCTTGCAACGATGTCTTGCTTGTCCATGGTGTAACTTGACCCTTGCTGGAAATACTCGTACAAAAAAGGCCGATAGAGTGATTCTATCGGCCTTGATTTACGCAGGCATCGTATTAATAACGATATTTACCTTCGTTAATATTACTTAAAATTTCATCTGTGACAGGTACGTATTCATCCGTACCTGGTAGCCAGGCGTAAATGGCTTCACCACTTGTTTTGCTTGGGTCAAAGGCTTCATCTTTAAGATTTGTTTTTTGATACTTAAAGGTACCCGTTGTTTCCATTTGTACTTTTACGCGAAGGAACAATGGTACTGCGTAGATAGGCATTTCAGCTTTAGCAAAAGATAATAAATCTTTGAAATCTAACGCTTCAACGGGAACAGAAGGTGTGATTGACGCCATGCCAGCACGACCGTTAGTGTTTGGTATTTCAACGCCGTAAGCGACAGCCTCAGAAATTTGAGGGTGTCGAGACATCAAGTTTTCGACCTCGGTAGTAGATACATTTTCGCCTTTCCAGCGATAAGTATCACCTAGTCGGTCAACAAACTGAACATGACCAAAACCGATGTCTCTTAACATGTCGCCAGTATTGAAGTAGCGATCACCTTTTTCAAATACATCTTGAAAAATAACCTTTTTAGTTTTTTCAGGATCGGTGTATCCATCAAGAGGTGATTTGTCATCAATTTTGGCAAGTAACAAACCTTTGCCACCTTTCTCTGCTTTTTTCATAAAGCCATCTGAGTTTAGATATGGCTTATCGTTCTCTTTATCATATTGAACCAGTGACCAGGGGATAGGAGAGAAGCCAACAGTGTTGTCAAAATTGAGGATATTAGTGAAACCAATATTACCATCACTTGCTGCATAAAGTTCGCAAACGTGATTTACGTTAAAGCGGCGCTTAAACGGCATCCAAACACCAGGGCGTAATCCATTACCCACCATTTTAACCACAGGGTTGTCTGAATCATCGGACTTCTCTGGCTGATCCATAAGGTAGCGGCATAGCTCCCCAACATAACCAATTGTAGTGGCGTTAAACTTGCGAGTATCTTTCCAGAAGTTGCTTGCAGAGAATTTGCGGCGAATTGCAAAACCTGATGCTCCAGCGATAGCTGACCCCCAACAAACAACAAGGCCTGTTGCGTGGTATAGCGGTAGGGTTGAGTACATGACATCTTTAGGTGTCATCTTTAATGAAGTGATACCAAAACCACCATAAGACTTCATCCAGCGACCGTGTTTGAAAATCCCGGCTTTTGGTAACCCTGTAGTACCCGAGGTATAGATATAAAAACAAGGATCGTTCATGTAGATCTTGTTTGTTGTGTCGGGGTTGTGGGTAGGGCTACTAGAAGATTCTGTAGAAAGATTTACATATCCCTTTGGCGCGGTACCGGGGTCTTTTGTTGTGTCGGTGTCTGCAACGAAAAATGTGTGGTTGTCGTCAATATTTATTTCAGCGCGAACTTCATTGTATATTGTAGAAAGTTCTTCGCCAATAATAACGGCTTTTGGTTTGACGAGATTAAAGCTGTGGATCAATACTTTATGTGTCTGAGAGGTGTTAATCATCGCACAAACCGCACCAACTTTGGCTACGGCTAACACGTTAACCAGAAGCTCTGGCCGATTTTCAATCAGAATCCCAACGACGTCACCTTTTTGTATGCCTTGACTAATCAGGTGATGGGCGATGCGGTTTGACCACTGGTTGACTTCATCGTATGTGAAGCGAACGTTCTCATAAAGTAGAGCGGAGCCTCTAGGGTTACGTTGTGCGGCTTGTTCAAATGCCCAGCCTAGGCCACATGATTGCGTTGGATCGGTAATGTTGGAAATTTTTAATCCTTTGACGATACTCGGAAGACCCTTCACGATGGAAGGAACTTTCTTCATCATCATACCCCACGTAATCATGTCTGTATTACTGCTGCTCATGGAACCCCCAAGGCTATCTTAAATTGTTCAGGTTGAAAGGAATTATTTGTGAGTGGAACGAGTAAAGCAATGCATAAGTTCTCGGTGGCTCGAGAACACATTTAAGTGCAAATAGAATGCTCATGGTTGCTTTTTGATCAGGTCTGTTCGAATGCTATACAAAACAGAGTTGTCCTTGATATCCACTTTTTACAAGGTGTAACATACCCATATGTGACCAGCCATGCAAGTGAATAGCCGTCAGAAATGACTTCATGGGGTGAATAAAGATACATAATGTAGATATCGTAAGGCTTACTCTGTTGTTATAGGAAAAACAGGCATGAAATAAGGGCACAAAGGCCCTTATTCTCTAGTCTTCAGTCGGTGTTTCGATTTGAATCAATAGCTGTCGATTCTTCACTTGATCACCAATGACTGCCGAAACATTGCTCACCAAGCCGTCGCAATCAGCTTTGATTTGGTGTTCCATTTTCATGGCTTCCACTACAGCAAGGGTTTGTCCGCTCGATACAGTATCACCTTCCTGACATAGTATATCGATTACGGACCCATCCATTGGGGCAATTATTCGCCCAGATCCTGCACTGTCAGAGCTAGCGGGCGGTTCATGTGTGATTTCCGTTAGCCCTAAACTATGTTTTCCTGTATCGATATAAACTGCGTTGTCTTGAATGAGGTAAGCAGAGTTGTACTTCACACCGTTAAATACGTATGTCGCAAAACCATTGCTTGTGTCGGTGATGGAAATATTATGGGTTTCAGCGTTGATGCCGACGACACTGTATTCGTTAGTATTCTCGGTGGGTGATAGCTCTAACTTTACTTTGTTATCACCTAATGCAAATGTAATGGGGCGTGATAGAGAATTAGAACTGTGCCATCCTTTTAAACGGTTGCGTTGTTGTGTGCTCGATGCTCCCGTTTGATAGTGGAATAGAGCGCCAGCTAATGCCAATTCTTGTGTGCTGGGTTGATAGGGTGAAAGGCTTTCGTCTTCAGCAAACTGTTCTTGTATGAACGCTGTTGTCGCGTTACCTGCAATAAAATGGGGATGACTGATAATGTTTTGTAGAAACCATTTGTTCGTGTGAACACCAAATAGTACGGTATCTTCAATGGCTCGACGCAGTTTTCGAATGGCTTCTTGGCGGTCTTTTCCCCAGACAATGATTTTGGCTAGCATCGGGTCATAGAACGGAGAAACATCAGAACCTTGCTGAATTCCATGATCAATACGCGCATCAGAATTTGTGTTGCGATCCTGCGGTGTTATCCATCGATGTACCGGGCCGGTTTGTGGCATAAATTGATTCGCTGGGTCTTCCGCGTATAGGCGAACTTCCATTGCATGACCGGTGAGGGTAACTTGACCTTGGGTAAGGGGAAGAGGTTGCCCGGCTGCCACTAATAATTGCCATTCCACCAAATCTAAACCGGTTATAAGCTCTGTAACAGGGTGCTCTACTTGTAAACGAGTATTCATTTCTAGGAAATAGAATTCGCCATTGTCTGCAAGCAGGAATTCAACTGTACCTGCCCCAACATAATTGCAGGATTTAGCGGCTAATACGGCTGCTTCTCCCATGCGCTGGCGCAATTCTTCGTTTACGGCGGGAGAGGGTGCTTCTTCAACGACTTTTTGGTGGCGACGTTGAACAGAGCAATCTCGCTCTCCTAAATAAATAATGTTGCCGTGTGAATCTCCGAAAACTTGGATTTCAACATGGCGAGGGTTTAATACTGCGCGTTCCAGAATAAGCTCGCCACTGCCGAATGCATTCTCGGCTTCGCTGCGTGCAGATTTTATCGTTTGTTCGATGTCTTCAAAATCTGAAACAAAGCGCATGCCGCGACCGCCTCCGCCAGCCGAGGCTTTGACCATTAACGGTGCACCAATTTCTTTGGCTTGAGTCGCGAGAAAATCAATGGATTGATCTTCCCCTTGGTAACCTGGAATACAAGGAACGCCAGCGTCTTGCATTTCAATTTTTGATTGACGCTTGGAACCCATCAGTGTGATAGCTGCACTTGAGGGGCCGATAAAGGTAATGCCCTTTGTTTTGCAAATATCTGCAAACTCAGCGTTTTCTGAAAGAAACCCATAACCAGGGTGAATTGCATCAGCTCCGACAAGCTTTGCTGCTGCTAAAATTTTATCTACGCAAAGGTAGGATTCTGAAACCACTGATGAGCCAATATGTACCGCTTCATCAGCGACACGAACGTGGCGAGCGTTTGCATCGGCATCGCTGTATAACGCAACCGTTCGATAGCCCAGGCGCTGGGCCGTTTGCATGACTCTAACTGCAATTTCACCACGGTTAGCGATAAGGATTTTGGAAAATGTTGCCATTTTAATCTCCATTAAATAGTGTTTTGCCTTTATCTAAAACGGCAACTCTAGCTGGCCCACGTCGGTAAACGTTTTTGTATAAATGCCATAGTACCTTCTGAGCCTTCAGGGCTTTGTACTGCTGCAGCGAAGTCGACGGCCGCTTGGTCGAGTAAGGTTTCCATGTCGGTGTTACCAACATTAAGAATTAATTCTTTGGTGGCCCGGTTAGCTAATGGACCGCAACGTTTGACTTGTGATAACACATCAGAAAGCTGCTGTTCCAAGGTTTCATTTGTATCGCATACATAATGGGCGATGCCTATACGGTAAGCCTCATCACCGTTAAAACGAGCTCCCAATAATGTTAAACGCCGCGCTTGTGTTAGCCCGACACGGGTAACAACAAAAGGGGCAATTTGCGCCGGGATAATACCCAGGCCGGTTTCGGGTAAACCGAATTGAGCATCCTTTTTTGCAATAGCAACGTCAGAAACGCACGCTAACCCAAAACCACCGCCTAATACTGCACCTTCAAGAACAGCAATAACAACCTGTGGTGCTTGGTTTGCTTGAGTGATCATTCGACCAAATTGTCGATTAAGTTCAGCGAAAGGGTCCGCTTTACCTGCTTCAATAGTCGCTTGTATTTGCATACGAGCGCCAGCCATATCCTTTATATCGCCACCGGCGCAGAAATGATTCTCCGCCCCGCGTAATACAATCGCTCGAATATCAACGTTGTCTTTGATCGCTTCAAATACGGCCATCAGCTCGTTGACCATGGCTAGGCTCATAGCGTTTCGACATTTAGGGCGATTCAATGTGATGAACAGTGCATGATCTCGTTGTTCAAGTATTAAGGCGTCTGTTTGTGGTAATTGGTTTTCTGACATGATGCTTACCCTTTCTTTTTACTAGGTAAAATATCCATTGTTTTACAAATGATACCGAGCATTATTTCATCGGCTCCACCACCAACAGAGGCGAGGCGTCCGTCTCGAAACATTTGGCTAACGGGGTTGTCCATCATGTAGCCCATGCCTCCCCAATATTGTAAGCATGAGTCAGCAACTTC
>CAJXZM010000064.1 GCA_913063125.1 uncultured Gammaproteobacteria bacterium
ATTTACGCTATGGCACTTTTGTGATCCGCTTCGCTCAATATCACAAAAGCACCATAGCGTAAATTTCCACAGATCACTGCGTTAACTTTAAGATATGCATGAATAGACTATGCTGAACGAAATGAGAGAAATGCTCAGAATTGAACTTTCACGACATCAGAACTTTGATAACTGGCATGGTATATCGAAGGACAATATTTATAAGCATCTAGTTGAGCCGTATGAAGTTGATGTATTTGGGGAGAGTAAAGTCGATCCTGCAACCAAAATGTGGGTTGTACTAAAAGAAAGAGAAGAGCCAACGGCAGGCTACTTAATAGCTTATGAAAAAGTAACTGAAGAATGGCGCTTAATCGAAATTCTTAAGGATGGTACATACTACTGTGATACGGCCGGTGACGTTTACTGTTGTAGAGTGTTATGAAGAGAAAGGGGGTCAATATTATGCTAAAACAGATAGTTGTATTTATAATTATATTTTTTAGTGCCAGTGTGTACTCAGATGTAGGTTCTCCATGGAGTATTGACATGGTTGCTCTAAACAACGGAGAAACTCGGCACATAAAATACAATGAGATTACTGGTGAAACATGGTGGTCAAAAAATTTGGTTTGGAAGAAGATAATAGAATCAGAACCTATTTCTAATTCTATTTATGAGTTTAAAGTAGTCAGTACGGGGTTGAACTGGAGAACTATTCGTATCGACAAACTTTCAGGCCAAGCATGGAAAAATAGCAAAGGGACTTGGGCTAAAATAAACCCTGCCTCCAAGACGCGCCAATAGCCTTAACGGAATGTTTTATATGAAATTATCAACCTATAACAAGCGTAGATTGAAGAAGTCATTATCGATTCGTAATTCACTACCAATCGCTATCAAGTACGAATATTATGAGTATCTAGAGTGACTATTCGAGGTAGTTGTGATTGCGGGAATATTGAAATTACGTGGTATATTGCTGAATCTGACCTAGTGCCAAGAGCTTGTTAGTGTGAATATTGCGTCTCAAAGTCAGCCGCTTATGTAACTGAACCGGGCTCAAAGATTGAAGTGTTAATAGCAAGCCAGAAACTGCATAGGATTGTTCGGCACGGGTCTAATACCGCAATATTTCATGAATGTATGGAGTGCAATCAGGTTGTATTTGTCACGGCAGAAATAGACGGTGATATTTATGGTGCACTAAATTCAAATCAATTAGATAATCGAATTGGTTTTTCGGATCCAGTGTTGGCAAATTTCAGTTCTCAGACTGCAGATGAAAAACGAGACCGCTGGCGTCGAAATTGGTGTTACCCAGTGCACATAACTATGGAAGGTAAGTGATGATAAATAAACACGTAATTATAGTGGGAGGCAACCTTTTCCATAGATTTACATTGAAGATATGGTGAATCTTATTGTTCAATCGATAGATAACGAATCCATGCATGGAAGATATAACGGTGTTTCACCAGGCATAGTGACCAATCGAGAGTTCACCAATGTTTTCGCCAGGAAGCTCAGAAGACCTGTTTTTTGGTCAGTGCCAAGCTCTGTTGTTGAGTATATTGTTGGTAAAGAGCGCTCTTCAATACTACTTCAGGGGCAATCGGTTAAGCCGAAAAGAACCTTGGAGTCTGGGTTTGAATTCAAATTTTCAGATATAGATTCTGCACTTAGTGATTTAACAAAAATTCTTTTATGAAGTTTTCATAAAAAATATCAAATTTCTCAAAAATAATTCAAGAAAGTTTTAGTATATAGGTAATGAAATGGTTCGTGACGGAATCAAGGCTAACAAAGCAAGGAGCGATATGTACATCGAGTCAGAAGAACAGCTTAGAAACATGTATGGTTTTGCAAAGGGGCGAGCTAAAGATAAGCAGTTAGGTGCTTTGGAAAAGCATTCAGTCAATTTTATTGAGCATTCTCCATTTGTGGTAATTTCTACGAGTGCGAAATCAGGATTGGTTGATTGCTCACCTCGTGGCGGAAATCCAGGGTTTGTAAAAATCATTAATGAGAATTGTATAATAATCCCTGATGTAAAAGGAAACAATCGATTAGATAGCCTTGTAAATATTATTGAAACGGAAAAGGTTGGATGTCTATTTCTTATTCCTGGTGTTGATGAAACATTGAGGGTCAACGGTTTTGCCCGCATTACTAATGATGCGAAGTATTTGAACATGTTTCATGGTGACAGAAACGCTCCTCGGACATGCATAGAAATATCTATCAAAGAAGTCTTTTTGCATTGTGCTAAGGCACTGATGCGCTCCGAGCTATGGTCGCCTCAAGCGTTGGTGGATCGCTCAATCATTCCTACGATGGGGAGAATGATTAATGATCAACTTTCAGTGGAAGAAGAGCCGGAAAGTCAAGAAGACATGCTGAAGCGATTTGAGCGCGATTTATAGTCAATGCTTAGTAGTGTAATGTTGTTAGGCTCGCCAGGGTCGCCGAAAATTGTGGCGTTAGGGCGTTAGGGCGTTAGGGCGTTAGGGCGTTACAGCAATCCTTGTCCGCTTTATGAGTTAATATGAGTATTTGATTATTTACAGAGGTCACCAGTGAAAACAGACAATCAAGACATCAAGTCACTAGTAAATGACATTTCAACCTCAGCACAAGAAGTCTTCGGGGGTAGGTGCATTGCAGTTTACATAATGGGCAGCATTGCAAGAGGTGGGTTTAGTGAAATAGCAAGTGACATTGATATAGGGGTTATTCTGAGTGGCGACATTGAAAGCAGCGATGGGGTCGATATTGAAAATATTCGATCTTCCTTAATTAAAAAACACACAACAGTCAAGAATACAGTGTCCATATTTTGGGGGAACATAGAATCAATTAACGGTGTGGTGGATGCTGGTCGATACCCTCCATTCGACAGGCTTGACCTAATAGATCACGCGCTGCTTCTTTCCGGTGTTGATATTAGAAGTGAAATAGTCAAACCAACCAAAGAAGAGTTGGAAATTGCCAGTGCAGACTTCGCTCTCGATTATCTTGGTAGTGATGAGAGAATTGATGAGTTTCATAACTGCAACCTTATCAGTAATAAAGGGACAGTTTATGTGACAAAAACGATTCTATTTCCCGCTAGGTTTATCTACTTAGCAAAGACGGGTAAAATTGCGGGGAATGATGTATCTCACCAATATTACGTTGATAAATTCGCAGGGGCTGACTCTGAGCTAGTAAGGAGCGGTTATCAATGGCGGCTTAACGCATTACCTCAAGAGCTTGGCATGGTCACGGACTTGCTTAATGACGGTTTGGTAGGGCTATATCATAAGTTTATTGACATCTATGCCGATCGGATGGGTACATATGAACAATATGAGTTGCAATCTAAGCTTGTTGAATGGAAACAGAAAATAGCGAAATCATCAAGTTGACAGATTTACGTTACACACTGCAAGGAGTATCTAAGTGTTGAACATTCTTTCTAATCACATGGGAGATGACTTTAACAGGTTGTCTCCACTACTTAGGCTGGCGCACACGGGAACGACGACGTTAGAAGGTAGCGTTTCAGTTAAGCGAGGAGGAAAAATAGCGAATATAATTTGCAAAGTATTTCGATTTCCATCTGAAAACCCTGAGACTCATTTGATTGTAGAATGTTCTCACTTTAGCGACAGGATGGAATGGGTTAGATACTTTGACGGATTTAAAATGTCTTCTAACTTTATAACAGATAGTCATTATTTGGTTGAGAGGTTAGGTCCACTGGCAATGAATTTTAAGGCAGTTGCCAATGGTGGAAAACTCGAGTATCAATTCGCGAGAACAAAACTGTTTGGAATTCCCCTCCCCTCCATCTTCAGCCCGAAAATTATAGCTTATGAGCAAGAAGTCGATGGAAAGTACCAGTTCTTTGTCAGCGTGAATATGTTTATGGTAGGGTTTGTATTATCTTATGGTGGTGACTTGAAAATTAGTGAAACCTAAAACAATATATAATATTCATCGGCAGAAGAGCGAAAATTCATGCCTTTACTATGAATGTTATGTCTATTTGGAAGTTAATAAATGAAATATCAGTTAGTACTCCAGTTTCTAGGCGAACAGATTGAAGATTTTGATGAGTTGCTAAAATTAGAATTTGATCTGGGACTGTCGCTGAAAGGTAAGCACATTGTTGATGGGCATGATTTTGGTTCAGCAGAGATGAACATATTCATTCACACTGATAATCCTGAGGAAGCTCTTAGTAATGCTAAAGCTTCACTCGATAAGTTATCAACTAAGAACTACATCGTAGCTTTTCGAGATATTGCAGGTGAAGATTATACGGTGCTTTTTCCGAATGAATTTGAAGGAGTATTTTGCGTAAAGTAAGGTATTACAGGAGCATTGATTATACTCCCTTTGGTAGTTCGAAACTTCTGTTGTCGCCTATCTAGAGAACCTTTGGGAATTCCTCCAGCATAAAGTTTTTAAATGCATCCAGACGTTTAACGGGATAACTTTGTCTAGGGTAGACCAATTGTAATGTCCTTTTTAACAGCGCCTGCTTGGGAAATAAAGTTACCAATCGCCCCTCATCTAGATGTTTTTTAACCGCGATATCCAGTACGACAATAACCCCCATCCCCTCAAGTGCAGCTTGTATTAATGCTGTGACATTATTGCTGGAGTGAAGTTTACTGCGATCAATGTGTGCGAGCATCAGTTCTCTAATGGCTTTTGGTTCATTGTAGCGGTCGAAATCTGGAATAATGATTTGATGTGTGATGAGGGATTCCAGTGACTCAGGTTTACCGTGTCGCTTTAGGTAATTTGGTGAGGCGCAGAAAATAAGACTAGCTTCTGCCAGGGGGCGTGCGACGAGGCGAGAGTTTTCTTGGTGGCTAAGGCGAAAGGCGAAATCAATTTGCGAGGCCATTAAATCCTCGAAACTGTCCTCCACTCGCATGTCACAAACGATGTTTGGGTAACGTTGATGAAATTTTGCCAATGTAACTACGAGAGGTGATTGCAACAATACCTGTGAGAAAGAGATCCGTAATTTTCCTTCCGCCGTATCGAGGGTGTTCTTAAGACTGTTTTCATGGGTCTGTATGGATTGTAATACTTCCTTGCACTGAGGGTAAAACTGTTGTCCCGGTGGTGTAACAACTAAGGTATGTGTGGTGCGGTCTATCAGCCCTACGCCAAGTCGAGCTTCTAGTTTTGATAGCTGTTTGCTGATAGCTGATTTGGTTAGGTTGAGTCGCTTAGCCGCACCCGATAGATTGGCTTCCTCAACAACCGCGACAAAAGCTTCATATTCTGTAAGGTTAGGCTTCATTTTTTTGCTATCCCTCGTTCTTTCAAGAGCTGATTTTTTAATGTTATTCTTGTCTTAAAGTGGTTTCCAAAACGGAAACACTAAGTTCTCGGTAATTCCATGGCCTTGATGATAGCGGAGCGCTAAGGTTTATCCCAGATAAAAATATTGGGAATTTGAGATGAATGTAATGCAAGCTGTTGTTTTAGAAGAACAATCGGATAAACCTCGCTTTAGTCTTCAAGAGAAATCTATCCCCGTTCCGCGTAGAGGTCAGGTATTGGTCAAAGTTGAGGTTGCTCCTTTAAACCCCGCTGATGTTATGTTTGTTCGTGGGCGTTATATTCAACAAAAACCACTGCCTGTCGTACCGGGTATGGTGGCCAGTGGGATAGTGATTGCCTCTGGTGGAGGTTTGGTCGCCAACGTCATGCTTGGCAAACGCGTTTGTTGTGCCGGGTTAAGCGATGGGGATGGGCCCTGGTCCCAATACCTTTTGACGGATGCGATGCTTTGTTTGCCCTTATCAAAACAGATTAGTTTTGAATCAGGTTGTAATCTATTGGCTAATCCAACGACAGCCTGGGGTTTGATGGAGCGTGTTAAAAGAGGAGGGCATAGGGCGTTGGTGCAAAATGCCTCAGCAGGAGAACTGGGATTATTGATCCGCACCTTGGCGAAAAGTAGGAAAATTCCTCTTATCAATATTGTTCGCTCAATAAGGCAGGCAGAATCGTTGCACAAAGCGGGAGAAAAATATGTGTTAGATAGTACAAATCTGAACTTTGATGACCAGCTTGCAGAATTGTGTGGGCGCTTGAACGCAACGATCTCACTCGATGCCGTTGCGGGAGAGCAAAGCCGTCAATTGCTTAGCGCGATGCCAGGCGGAAGTGAACTTGTACTGTACGGGCGTTTGTCGGATCAGGACATGAAATTTGATGGGTTGGATTTGATAGCCGGCCGTGGGCAACGAATAACAGGATTTTCAGTGATGCGATGGTTTGAAGGTTTATCTTTCGTTCGAAAGATGCTCGTAATGAATAGCATCCAAGCTTTTTTTGCAAAGCATTCAACGGTTAATATTCAACGACGCGTTAATCTTACCTCCCTAATGGATAATTTTTCTGAGTACAGTTCAAATACCTCAGAAGGGAAAACACTTATTTATCCTAACGGGCTGTGATGAGGCAATATTGTAGAAGTATGTACAATATGCAGGTTTAATGAATGTTTCATTGAGGGTAAAATGACGAGAAATTGCTTAACGTGTTGGAGGTACGAAGTCGAAATGACACCCGGAATCAATGCAGCCAAGAAGAATAAAATTGCACATACGATACATGAGTACTCTCATGATGAATCAAGTGAGTCCTATGGACTTGAGGCCGCCGAAAAAATGGGTGTGCCTGCCGAAAGAGTTTTCAAAACCTTAGTCGTGATTCTCGATAATAAGGCGTTAGCTGTAGGGGTAATTCCGGTTTCATCTAAGCTAAGTATGAAACTCATCGCCAAGGCTGCCGCTGCAAAGAAGGCTTCTATGGCGGACAAGTCTGATGTAGAGCGTTCCACAGGATATGTTATCGGAGGGGTAAGCCCGCTTGGGCAGAAGAAACGGCTCAATACTATCATTGATTCGTCTGCTAAAAGCTATTCTACGATTTACGTTAGTGCTGGTCGTAGAGGGTTGGAAATAGAATTGAACCCTGATGATTTAACAGAACTAACCAATGGGGTGCTTGCTGAAATATGTCAGTAAGCGTAGCGCTGTCAACGTTATGCATCTACTAAGTCATCAGGTTTATGAATAAATTCAATTGCGTAGAAGAGGGAGGGAAACCTTGCGTGGATAATCAGCATTGGAATTGGCTTTCAGCATCTGAATGACACTGAAAGCCAATAAACACACGCTTTTAAAACACGTTACGTTTAATTCGTTTTCTCAAGATCCCCAGCCACAACCAAGAATGCGGGATTACCATCGGTAAGCCACATCGTCGGCGAACCTATTCTGTATCCGGAAAATTCAGGTAAAGGAATGATATCGATACCCGCTGTCAGTGAAGGAATGGTTTTCACAATCAGGTAATCTAACAATGCCTGAGGCAAACCCGTTGGCAACTGTATAGATTCACCTATAACCAGGCTACTGAAAGACACCTCGGGGATTCCCTCTATCTTAGTCGATAAACTCTTACCATCTTTGAAGAAGAATTCCATTGGTGCTGACAGTGTAGCGGTACCCGATAACAGCGGACTAATAACATCACCTCGCTTCTTTGAAATTGATACATTCATTAATGGCACCGATAAATCCAGCATAGCGCCATCAATTTCGTCGAAAGCGACTGCAGAGGGTTCCAGTGGAGCTATTGACAATAAAATAGTATCACCCGATTCTAACGATAAAACGTCTATGTTATCAATTCCCCCTAACTCACTGGCTTCAGCACTTACAGTCACATGCGTTAATCCGTTGTAATGAGCTGCCAACAATGTTTGATTTATCAATGCTTCTGAGATTACGACAGCAGCATGATAGCTCTCTCCATTGGGTGTAGTGCCATCTAATGAGGGTAATGTTGATGCATTGTACACGGACCCCAATGCATCGGGGATTCCATCCAAAGAGAGCGGAACGATATTGGTATCGAGAGTAAAATCAAAACTATCTTCTTGGGTAATGAGTTTAGAAACGTCAACATCGGTACCAAACAGCTTGCCTGAAATGTCACCCTGTGAATCCGTTTCCACCCACAATGGTGCGATAATATCTGGCATAAGACCAGGCAGTTCATTCTCTATTGCATCTTCAATGAAATTTTCAAGTACATTCGCCAACGAAAAATTCAATTGGCTAAATATACTATTCAACGCGCTAAAGGCAGATAAATCAAATGATCCTAGAAGCAGCGACGAATCGGTTAAGCTAACATCCAATACGTTATTGACGAGAAACAGATTTGCCGTGGTCTGATATCGAACATTGTTCAATGTTGGCGAAGCCGTTACGTTAATGTTAGTCCCTGGAATATCCGGTATATTGATCGGTGGGATATCAGGTAGAGGCCACGGCAGATCCACGCCGGGTATATCAGGTGTTATAATTGGGTGAGTGCCAGCAGAGGCGGTCACAGAAATCGTTATCGTTGGCACGCCAACTTCGGTTCGGATGGCGCCACTCTCAGCCCTGGCGAGAGTATCCAGCGATAAATTAGGAGTACCGTGAGTGACGCTATTTAACACTACGCTGGCGTAGCCGACACTACCATTAATAGAAGCCAACTCGCTATTGTTTAGCCCATTCGTTAAATCTAGGGTTTCAATAAGGGGTTCGGCGATGTTATCAATTAAGTAATTAATGCCGAAATCAGTCAAACTGACACTCAGTGTATTCGGAAGCATGGCGGATTTTTCAGGCAAGGCAGGGTGGGCATACGTTGTTGAACTCTCTCGTCCAAATAAGTCTACCGCATCAAACGTTACAATATCAAAGGCACTATTTGTGATGGTTTTTTCCACGTTAATAGAAAAATCATTGTTTGCATCTAATGTGACAGGTATCCCGTTAACTGAAAGTGATTCTATACCGATATCATCTTCCACATAGCCTTCAATGGTAAGATTTGTAGTCCCCTCTACAAAAGTAATATGGGCAACAGGTCCCTCTCGATCAATAATGAATAATGTAGGGAGAGCACCGGATGGTTTTTCCACCTCTATAATATTTTGACCACTTACAGAATATTCGTTAAGTGATTCACCTGTTGCATATCCAAACCCATCAATGATCTCAAATGAATCAGATACATCAGATCCGTTCAACAGTACGGTTAGTTCCGATAAATCAGCACTTTCAGAAAACTTAATTCTGAATTCAGAGGGCGTATCAGAATGAACGCTATTCTGTTGTGGTTCCTCAATGATTACGTTTTTGCAGCCCGTTAGCAGAAACGCGACGAATAAAATGGATAATAATGATCGATGCACGGTTATTCTCTTTCTAATGCGAGTCGTTATGGGTTGTTTTTTGTTCATTTTATTGCTTTCCTAGTTGAGACTGAAATTCATCTGAGCACGCAACATCGGTACACCTACATGCGAGAGGCATTTTGCATATACCATTCAGCGATTACAATATGACAAATGTCATAGACAATACTTGAATGACGGAAATTTCAAGTAATAAAGGTCGCTATTTGGGCGGTTTGTCGAGGTAAGCAATAAGTGATGAGATTCGCCTCTTCCGTCGGGTCGCTCAGTGGTACAACGGCTGGTTAGTTTGGGTGCCTGCTTGGTTCCCTGTTAGGTGTTTCCCTCATGGTGGGTTAATATTTTGATATCAACTAGATGCATATTACAAATGGTGGGTAGAGTCGATGAGAACAAAAGTTGAATTTCCAAGTCAAGGGCAAAATCTGGCTGGTTTGCTTGAAAAGCCAGATCAGACAGTTCGAGCCTATGTGTTGTTTGCTCACTGCTTTACCTGCGGTAAGGATATTGCGGCAGCCTCGCGTATTAGTCGATTTCTTGTGCAGCAGGGCTTCGCCGTTTTTCGATTTGATTTTACCGGCTTAGGAAATAGCGACGGCGATTTTGCCAATACCAACTTTTCATCTAACATCGAGGATTTGTTGTCAGCGGCAGGTTTTCTCGAACAACATTATCAGGCCCCTCAATTATTAATCGGGCACAGCCTCGGTGGAGCCGCTGTTTTAGCGATGGCGGCACAGCTCCCGGAGGTTAAAGCAGTGGTGACCATTGGGGCTCCGTTTGAAGCAAGTCATGTTATACACAATTTTAATGCTCATCTCGATACAATTGAAACAAGTGGACAGGCGAAGGTCAGCTTGGGTACACGTGAGTTCACCATAAAAAAACAATTCTTGGATGATCTACGTAACCAAACGACAACGCATATTCAGGGCCTGAAAAAGGCTTTGCTGGTATTGCATTCCCCCGTTGACGCAACGGTAGATATCTCGGATGCCGAAAAAATCTATAAGGCTGCCAAGCACCCAAAAAGTTTCGTCAGCCTGGACACCGCCGATCATCTGTTATCAAAGTCAATAGATAGTGAGTATGTCGCGCAAACGATTTCCGGGTGGGCTAGCCGATATATTCCGGTGGCTAAAATATCCCAACGGACTCTTGAGGCTGGACATGTTCTGGTCAGCGAACTTGATCATAAATTTCAGCAGGAAGTTTTCACCGATCACCACCACTGGTTTGCCGACGAGCCGACTAAAGTGGGCGGGCAAAACACAGGACCAGATCCTTATGAGCATTTATTGGCTGCGTTAGGTACCTGCACCGCGATGACTATTCGTCTATATGCCAACCATAAGAAGATTCCGCTAGAGCATGTGGAGGTTTCCTTATCTCATGAGCGTAATTATTTGGAGGATGCGGGGAAAGCTGCAGAACAAAATACGCAGATTGAGGCGCTGATTCGCAAGGTTCAATTGATCGGACCGTTGAGCGATTCAGAAAGATCTCGTTTGATGGAAATCGCAGAGCGTTGCCCAGTACATCGGACGTTACACAATAACCCTCAGGTTGTGACGACACTGGTTGATAAGTAGCACGTCACGTTGTGGTAAAAACGTACAGAAATAATTAATCCTTTAGAGAAAAAACGATATCATGACGAGAAAAATATTAAGTTTGAAGGTTAATAAAAATAAAGATTCCGAACAAGTTGATGAGGTGGTCGCGGATACATCTCATGATGATCCGCAACAGCGTTTTTTAAATGGCGTAGCCATCCACCCTTCTCCGTGCATTCGTTTAGAATTAGGTTCTCAGGAACACACTGTGCGTGCGATTGATTTGATCTCGCCAATCGGAATGGGGCAGCGAGGTTTGATTGTGGCACCACCAGGCTCAGGGAAAACAACCATTTTAAAACATATTTGTCAGTCGGTGGGCACAGCATATCCGGAGATAAAACTCTATGCGTTACTCATTGATGAACGTCCGGAAGAGGTAACTGATTTTAAGCGCAGTGTGCCGGCAGAAGTACATGCCTCGTCCACGGATGAAAGCTATGATCAACATGTACGGGTGGCCAATAACCTTCTTAACACAGCCCGCAGGGAGGCTGGCGAAGGTAAAGATGTAATGATTGTCATTGATTCTCTTACCAGGCTTACACGAGTACATAATGCGTCGGGAAAGGGCAGCGGTCGCACGATGTCAGGCGGAATTGATGCTAGAGCTATGGAAATACCACGAAAACTGTTTGGCGCTGCTAGAAAGATTGAAAATGGTGGGTCGCTTACCATTCTAGCGACGGTACTTGTTGATACGGGAAGCCGGATGGACGAGGTGATATTTGAAGAGTTTAAGGGTACGGGTAATATGGAGATAGTGTTATCACGGGAGGCTGCTGATCAGCGAATTTTCCCCGCGCTAAATATTACCAAAAGCAGCACGCGTCGAGAGGAGCTTCTTTTAGATACAAAAGATATTGGAAGTGTAAGAGCTTTACGAAGGGGGCTTACCAGCCTTAAGCCTGTAGAGGGTGCCAGAAAGCTTGTTGAATTACTTGAAGAATATCCTACGAATGCAGAGCTGTTGAACATTACAAGGGAGCAAAAGTAGAGGCATTACGCTCCAGGATTATTCGTTTATCGTACGCAGAAACAACGTGGGTTGATGTACGAAGTGCGGTCGAGTACACCCTTGATAATATCGAGGGTGAGGTCAGAGTTTCACATGATGAAATCGTTATAAATAGGAGGTTCAATTGATTCCCAAAAAATATACAGCGTATGTATTTTCATTTTTCATGTCTTTATTAATGTCATGCATAATGTCATTGGTAATTAGTGTTTTCAACATAGGGTTGGTGGAAGGAATAATCTTAATCTGGTTGAAATCGTGGGTTTTTGCATTTGTTGTAGCATTCCCTACCATTATTTTGGTCTCTCCAATAGTAAGACGGTTGGTGAATGTTGTTGTGGAACAAAACAGTGACGTAACGTAACAAGTGGAGCAACCGCTTTCTAGCCGCACTGTGATAGCTATAAATTAGTGGTGTTAGTATAATGCGCCTTGAGTTGAAGTGAAGGAGTCTTATGTTTGAATTAAAAACAATCGCACTTTTTATTATTACGGCTATCGCTGAAATTGTTGGTTGTTATTTACCATATCTTTGGCTCAAGCAAGATAAGAGTGTATTGCTTTTGATCCCTGCTTCTGCAAGTCTTGCATTATTTGCATGGCTACTGTCTCTTCACCCAGAAGCTGCGGGTCGCGTTTATGCAGCATACGGCGGGGTATATATTTTTGTTGCAATGCTATGGCTTTGGGGAGTTGATGGCGTTAAACCTACAATGTGGGATATTGTTGGTGCTTCAGTTGCACTAATTGGTATGGCCATTATTATGTTCGCACCAAGAAATACGTAATCAGAATATAGAAATAGCGAAATGTCCTTTAAATGCGTGATGGAATAATGCTTAATAAGCTAAGAGTATAAAATGGAATTAGAAATAGATGTAATAGATGCCTTTACTGATTCAGTTTTTAAAGGTAACCCCGCTGCTGTAATAATTACGGATAGCTGGCTTTCAGATAATATGATGCAATCAATTGCTTCGGAGAACAATCTTTCAGAAACGGCATTTCTCGTTAAATATGATAATCACTCATATGACATTCGTTGGTTTTCTCCAATGACAGAAATTGCTTTTTGTGGTCATGCTACTCTAGCGTCTGCTTTTGTATTGTTTGGAAAAAATCCTGAAGTACGCGTTATTGAGTTTTCAGCTAAAGCAGTAGGCAAGTTGTCGGTTGTAAAAACTAAATCTGGCCACATTCAAATGGATTTTCCTAACACTAAGCCTGAGAAAGTGGAATCTATACCAAATGCTCTGAAGGTTGGTTTATCCGTAAGTCCGTCTGAGGTGTATCGAAACGATCAAGCATATTTTGTCGTATACCCCTCTGAGAGCAATGTTACGGAAGTGATCTGTGATAATGAAATTCTAAAAAAGTTAGCACCTTATGATGTAGTAGTAACATCTGAATCGTCATCGGAAAACTATGATTTCAGCTCTAGGTATTTCTGGCCCGCAAATGGTGGTGATGAAGATCCTGTTACAGGTTCGATACATACAGGTTTAGCGCCACTATGGTCGGATCGTCTCAACAAAAAGGACATGGTTGCTTATCAAGCTTCGGAGCGTGGCGGAGTCCTGCACTGTACGGTAAAAGGCGATAGAGTCTTAATATCAGGTACAGCAGTGCAATATTTAAAAGGTCGTATAAGCGTTTAGTGTTATGACATCATAACGTTTTTATTTAGAGCGTGGTTTGCATGTAGTGTAAATCAATAGAGGCAATCCCCTCGATAAACAAAAATGCAGAGAATATATCTGCAAAACGAAAAGGGGATTGTTGACTCTAATAAGGAGAGAACTATTGAGGTAGTCCGTAAACTCTATAAATCCTTGCGGTATTATTTCTCGACGGTTAACTTCAAATTCTCATTAAATGTATCGTAACTTTTCCCCATCATCCTGATAGTTGGCCATAGGGCAAAAGGTACAACGCCGTAGAATTGCTCGCCATGTACAAATTTGCATTGTGAGTCCGATATTTCGATAATCTCAAAATAGTGATGAGCGGCAAGTATTACCTTTATCCATGATTGATAATCATTTCCCCACCCCAAGTATCGATTTTCATCGGCTCGATGAACTTTGGCTACCATCGGGACAGTAAGCCCAAAAACTTTTATCTTAAACCTAAATCCTCTATCTACTTGCAAGGAGCTTTTTACGTTAGTGATGATGTCATTCCAATCGCCATAGTTATCAATGTTGGAGAGCACTGCCCATATTTTCTCTTTCGATGCGTTGATAGTAATCTCGGTTTTTATTTCTTTCATAATAAGTAAACCCTATATCATTGTTAGTATGGACAGTGCTAGATTATGATGTAAGAGCACGATAAAGCACATTGGCTTTTGAGGCAGAATGATCAATATTTCAATGGTTTTTTCAAAAAGTATACAAATGGATTCAGAAGTTATACTTCGAGTGAGTGACTTTTGTATTGAAACATTACTTTTTTGTCAATTGTCTCTACGTGATGGCTAGTTTCGTGGTTGTCCTGTGAAAAGAACGCCGACCTTGTTTTCATTTTTTTTATTAACGCCGTCATCCCAAAGCCATTCTTGTTGTTGGCGTTTTGCAAATGCCCAGCCAGCGACACGGCCGATTTTTTCGTCAATAATCTCGTTGCCAATAGTCCAGCCAAGGGTGCGACGACTACCCATTGGAACCCATCGCCACCACATGGCAGGGCGCCACAGTCATTCATCGCCATAGTCTTCGATGAGTAAGGTTGTAAAGGCAAGTGCAGGGTCGTCAGGTAGTACAGGCACACCTCCGTATAGCTTATCCAACCATGCAATCACTTGTGTTGTATCAAATAACCAAGTGCCAGTATCAGATTCCATGGCGGGCATTTTCTTCACACCTGTATGCTTATAGATGGTGTTGAAAACATGTCTGTCGATTTTAGTTATAGAATGGGGGATTTCTTTATACTTGAGATAGGCTTCTAGCTTGCCACTAAAATATGAAATCTTGGATCGGTATACGGTCCAGTGGGAAATATCTACCTTTGCCGAAGTTGGTTTGTCCGGAGTACTCATTTTTGATGTTTCCCTTTGCCGAAATTCTTGCATGCAGGTGTTTTTATTGTTCCATCATTTCACCGCTTAGATATTTATGCAAACCAAAATAATGGGACATTGGATCGCCTATGAAAGGAGTCCACCAAAGGTTTTCGTGGTACGGTAGGGGGGTGGAGACTTAATAATACGTCATGTCTAGGTCGGAGTGAGAGTATGAATACATGTGAAGAGCCAGTCGTTGTATTTGATGGCGTATGCAACCTCTGTGAGGACTCTGTTGCATTTATCATTGCGAGGGATCCGGAAGCAAAATTTAAGTTCGTTTCGGCTCAGTCCCCTGTAGGAAAAGAAATTCAAAAGCGGTATGAAGTAGACGCAGTCGAAGATGAAACAGTGATCCTTATAAAGAACGGTAAGGTGTTCACACATAGTGATGCAGGTTTAGAGATTGCTGAGGATTTAAGTGGGCCCTGGAGGTTGCTACGTTATGCCAAGGCGGTACCGAAGCCTATTAGAAATAAAGTCTATTCAACCATAGCGAAAAATAGATACAAATGGTTCGGTAAAAAAAGTGTATGTATGGTGCCTAGTTCTGAAATTAAGGCTAGGTTCCTGTGAAAGCATAACTTTCCAATCGGGTTGAAAGGTAGAGTGCATGGTATCTGGAAAGTCCGTAGAGTTTATGAAGCGGCCGATTGAGCTATTTCAAGTGGAGAGTATGAATGCGAAAAAGCGGACGTTCAGATGCAAAAATGATTGCAGCAAGAGAGTGTCGTGTATCTTGCCTATTCGCAGTTATTGTCTTATCGGCCTATAAATCGGGGGTTTTATAATACGATCTGAGATTGGCTTATAAATCAATATAAAAAGTTGTCGAATTGTGGCACTATGGTTTGTAAAAATTGTAGTAAATAAAAAGGACTTTTCATTGTGCTTACATTAGAAAAAACGCCATTCAGTATTTTATGTAACCTTTCAGCTTGCGCGGTAACGTCGCTGTTGCTTGTGGGTTGCGGCTCGAGTGGTAGTGGTAGTGGTAGTGATGTCGAGTTAGTAGATGATTCGGCCCTACAGCGTCAAATTGAGCATGTGGAGGCTGATGATTTAACGGGTGTTTGGCTCGTTTTATATGACGAGAGTGGTACTTCTACTCTTGAAGATAGAGATAGAAATTACGAGTTTTCCTCAAGTACAAAACACTCCAATGTAGTACGTATTTTTCAGGAGAGTATTGATACGATTTCAGTAAAACGTTGTAGAGGAGGGGGTTCAAGTGTCTACCACCTGGATCAAGGCCTTTCAAGTTTTACGGTTCCGGTCGGTTTTGATGAACTTCTCACTTCCAATGTTGATGTTGTGGTCTCTATCGTTAACAACAGAGAGCTTTCAGCAGGGCGGTTCTATGTAAACGAGAATAGAAGCGACTGGCAAGGCCATTACGTCAGTAATGAGGTGTATTCGAACTATCGAGCTTACAAAGTTCGAAGTGATGTATCATCGCCCATTGGAGAGGTTAATGCAGCAGGTAAAGAATTTGATGTCTACTGCTTAGAATATACAGAAAGTTCCGGTACGACGTATCTCGAGGATGATAGTGGGGGTTACCGTTCTTCTTCTGTTGTATCTAGAGTAAGGGCGGAGGACGAAAGTAACACTATCGATTTCTATCAGGAGGATCGTACAGATAATGGCGTAGAGGGTTATGTAGATTTATATTCTGATTTAACTTCAGAGAATTTTTCTGGGTCTACATCGGGTTTTGGTGACATGACTTTGCCAAACGTTATACGTACATCTAATGGGCTGAGCTACTCTGCCTCTAGTATGGACACGGCAAGTGGGGATTTGTACGAACTTAAATCTGATTTGTTATAGTCGTTCGGATTAATGTTTTACATAAATACATGGTGTGCTATATGTTCTCAGGTGCCTGAGGCAAGATAAGGCTGGTTGATGTTATTGATTCAGAATAAGGATTTCCTCGGAATAACTGGCGAATCGTACTCAATAAAATATCAGCTAAGTTTTTCGCTCATTGTTTATGCTGAAAAATGATTTATTAGTGGTGGAAATTAGTGATCTAATAAATGAATGTCCGCCGCTTGATAAGGTTTGTACCTCAATCTTTGGTGTCACTTTATCCAAGCGGTTAATAGCCTTTTTTCACAGAATACAATTGATCATATTTACCAATTAGAATCAGGTGGTTTAGCTCAGATATACGTTCTAATCCCTTGTCACTAAGCACAGTTGGTATCGGATAAAAAACGGGTATTTTATATATCTTTACAGAGTTGTACATTAGGGCGCTAAATGCACCGATAAGCTGTTAGTGTTGCTGTATTCATAAAGGTTATCCAATTGAAAATCCAAATCATGCAACATTGAATAATGAGGGTCTGCTTATTACACAATTACGCGGGTGTTCGTAGGTTCAATAGCTCTCCAATCAAACGGTTATTTATATGTGGTGCAAAAATGCAGATGCTTTGAGCACGCTTTAGGACAAACGAAGGGTTTATGCCCAGCATACTTCTAAAAGTGTGATTAAAATGGGAAGAGTCAGAAAATCCTGCCGCAATCGAGGCATCAGTTAAGGTATAGCCTAATACCATCAGGTTGGCGGTGACAAATAGTCGATGCCATAATCGATAACGCCGAATTGGGATTTGAGTTGTCTTCTTGAATGTTCGACGTAAATTAACATCTGACATGCCGACGAGGTCTGCCAAATATTGGTTTGAATGATTTTCCGAAAAGTTAGTTTTGATGAATTCAACGACCTTTACAATTCGATCGTCAACACGGCGCTCTTCCTTACTTACCTTCGAGTGTAGGAAAAAGAGTTCCACCATTTTTTTATATGCAATATCCTCTGGGAGTTTTTTAGAATAGATATCCTCCAACAATTTAATTTGATGCCTTTCATTGTTACTGTCAAAGTAAATGCCATCTGTGAAGTTCCCCATGAATTGCTTGCACTGGTAAAAATCTTCTCCATAAGGATCGAGAAAACAAATACAAATACGCTTGCTGTCTGAGGCCGCGCTAAAAGGCTTTCCCGCTGGGATAAGGGCAGATCGCGTAATAGTTTCCTTGCTGGCGCCCTCCGCAGTAATTGCCATTGTTCCTTCTATGCAGTAAACCAATATTGATGCCGCGGGGGTAATACAAGTGAGATCAAATGCTTCGCCAATATAAAGGGTGCGTTGGTCCCACAGGTATAGAGAGGATTTTGGGTGCATTGCTCAAACCACTTATATTTATTGTTGGCTAAGATAAAAAGCCAAAACTTTATAATTATGGCGGTAGTGTAATCGTTAATATTAGCCAAATGCAAGTAAGAAGAGCGTGCTACTGCCCCGCGATAAGTGCCAGTCCAGATCCTACAATTTGTTGTATTTTTTTGTTGTTAAAGTAGCGACTATTTCTCTTGATAATAATCCATTACCCAAAGACAACCTAAAGGGTATTAGAAGCCCCAATTTTATAATTTCCTTGAGGGTCCGGCATGGGCAATATGGTCATATGCGGAGCTCACAGATATAAGTTTCCATAATCTCTACAAGGCAGTTTATGTAGCATAGCCGCTTGGAGTAGTTCTAGAGATGTACCAGATTTATGTGTAGTAAAGCCATTTGATGGAAGTGATGCAACGATTGGTAATGGAGGAATGGTCGCTCTAAAAGTTTGTTCTAAAGAGATTGTTGATTTAGCTCATGCAAAAGCAATTTGTCTTGGCGGGGCTAACGAGGGAGACCCAGGTTACAGAGGTAATGGCGATTTTTACGGTAGCTACTTTAGGGATCTAGATGGCAATAAATTAAATGTTTATATCTCCGCAACAAGCGTCTAACAAGTCCAAGCACACAGCAGTCAATACCTTCGCGCTTTCGTCGCAACGGTTTGCCTCTGGTGTTGCATTGTTATGTCTTCGTGTAGGCTTGATATCAAGCCGAGATGCTCAGTAAAAGGTCTAAAGTCTCTGTCTGCGTAAAGCAGATCCATTTTCTGATCGATGTAAAACGAGGCGATAATTACATCGTTGGTTTTTCGAACAATGATGCCTTTTTTTCGTAAAGAGCGATAGTTATTTGCACATTTAAAAACCATGTCGGGACCTAGCAAATTACTGCAGGTTGACTCACCGCTGAGTTAGATGGACGCCAGAGCCCCTGTTTAAGGTCTGTAATTGTTGCGGCCGCAGAGTTGTGTGAATCTTCTGGAGCGGTTACCTAGTTTTACGCAGCACTATCTTGGGTTGAGCCCTTTTAATTTGGCAATTATTCCACACATGATTTCATCGGCACCGCCACCGATGGCGACAATTCTTGTGTCTCTATAGGCGCGCCCAACGATATTATCTTCCATGTAACCTGCGCCTCCCCAGTATTGTAAGCAGTCGCTTGGAATTGTACGTACCAGTTTTCCAGTTTTTAATTTCGCCATAGAGGCGAGAACAGTAACATCTTCCCCTCTGATGTAGGCAGCACATGCTTCGTGGGTTAAAGCTTTTAGTGATGCGACTTCTGTCATCATCTCTACTAATTTATGTTGTACTACCTGGTTTGCAATAATGGGTTTTCCAAAAGCCATGCGCTCTTGAGTGTAGCTAATGGTTTCTTCAATAATATTTTCAAGCGTTGGGTAGGATCCAGCTGCACAGTAGAGCCGTTCTTCTTGGAACTGTTGCATTTGCATAATGAATCCGGCGCCTTCGGCCCCAATTAAATGGGATTGGGGAACACGTACGTCGTCAAAAAATATTGTTGCGGTGTCTGAGCATAGCAGTCCCATTTTTTTAAGTGAGGTGCTGCGGTCTACGCCTGGGAGATTTGCCGGTACGATGATGAGTGATTTGTTTTGGTGGGGGTTTCCGTCACTGGTGTTACATAACAGAGTAAAAAAGTCGCACTGATTTCCATTAGTGATAAACGTTTTGCTGCCATTGATAATATAGTCATCGCCATCTTTTCTGGCAGTGGTTTTTATATTAGCGACATCAGAGCCCGCGTGAGGTTCGGTGACGGCGATACTGGCAACCATGTCTCCAGCGATTGCGGGTGCTAAGAATTCCCTTTTAAGTTGGTCGCTACCAAAGCGTGCAAGAGCTGGGGTGGCCATGTCTGTTTGCACGCCAATGGCGGTGGGTACGCCTGCACCGATGGCACGACCATGTTCTTCTACTGCCACCAAATTATAGGAATAATCTAACCCCATGCCGCCATATTCAACGGGTTTGTGGATTCCTAGTAGACCGATATTTCCTAGCTTCTTGAACAGTTCATGAGCGGGGAAACGACCTTCTTTTTCCCATTCGATGATGTGTGGATTGATTTCGTTCTCCACGAACTTTCGAGTGGTTTCTCTAATCTGATTATGTTCTGGCGTAAATTCCATGATGGTACCTCTTTGCGATGATTTTTAGCGATTTACAATTGAGGAGGGTGCACGACACAGCCCCCAATAATCTCGCCGGTCCATTTTGCTTTCAAGGCTTCTTTGATATTGGCTAGCGGGAATGTGTGAGAAACATGGGGAATAAGAATACCGCTTTCTACCCATTCCATTATTTTTTGTAGTCGTTCTGGTCGAATGCTGGCGTCATGTTGTGTGGATATGACGGTTGGGCAGCCCAGTACTTTTAGGCCTTTCATCATAATAAGATTGGTCGGCAGCATATTAGCATTAGGTGCGCCTCTCTGGCCTTTGCCTTTTGCAACAAAAGGGGTTGATGCCCAACCGACAACAAGAAAGCGGGCGCCAAACGTTACGCAACGCATGCTCTCTAATGAAATATCACCACCAACACCATCGTATACAACATCAACCCCGCGTCCGTTGGTGAGCGCTTTTACTTCGTCACGAAAACGACTAACGCCTTTTTCTCCCTCAGCGGCCCTGCAGTTAATGACGTGATCTGCGCCTTGCTCTTTTACAATATTAAGCTTTTCGTCTGAACGCCCGGTGGCGATAACGGTGGCACCTAATATTTTTGCAATATGAACGGCGGCAAGACCTGTTGCCCCAGAAGCACCGTGAATGAGTACGGTCTCGCCGGCTTGAAGTTGGCCGCAAGCGATAAGGCAGTGGTAAGCGGTTTCGTAACTGCCAAGTAGATTACATGCCTGATCATATGAAAATCCATCGGGAATTGTACGGATGGCCTCGACGGGAGCAACGGCATAAGATGCAAAGCCACCGTATTGTTGATAGTCACCTGGTGAGCGAGGCCCAGCAACAAATCCGTCTACGAGTACCCTGTCACCTACTTTTGCTTGAGAGGGGTCAACATCGTTGCCTGTCCAGGCTATCTCTCCGCTATATTCAAGTCCGGGTGTGTAGGGGAGCGGTGGCATATGTTGATACTGGCCGCTGGTCATCAGAAGGTCTACCCAGCCAACAGAGGAGCTTTTAACGGCGATGATTACATCACGTGTTTTTAAGGCGCTTGGGTCTGGAGGGGTTTGCTCTTCAATGGTTAGGTTTTTTTCTACGCCTTCTAAGGGGTTTTCTGCAAACTCGGATATTCGAACCCGTTGACCTGGTTTTGCTTGGAAGCTATTGGGTGGCGTCTTAAGCGTCATTGGTTGCTCCTTCAGTTTGGTGTCTACTGTTTGCTGTTTTTTTCTCTGTATTTTCTTTATTCGGAAGGGCGCGAGAAAAGCGTTCCATGATCTTGGCGACTGACTCTACGTTGCTTATTCGCTCAACGCTTTTTCCTGCTTGGAAATAGTCCTTGTACCCCATGCCTTCTTTTGCAGAACGTTTAAATTTCCATATGGAAAGAACGGCGTAGTAGGTGCGAGTCCAGTGTTTTGTTTTTCGGCCTTTAAGAAGTCGTCGGGCAATGGGTCCCGCTTTTACCCCCATTTTTTTAACTGATTCGGTTTCAATAATAGCGCAAGGTACGCCCGATATTTTATCGGTTAATACAATGTCGCTTTCATTTGCGTCAACAATGGCATTTTTGTAATCGCTATGAGCGTTGCATTCTTTGGCTGCTATAAAACGCGTGCCTAATTGAACGCCTTGGTAGCCGAGTTCTAACACGGCTGTCATGTCGTGTTCGTCTCCAATGCCTCCCGCGCACAGGGTGGGGACGCCAAGATCCTTGGTTTCTTCATAAAGCTGCTTCGCTGTGAGCGTGCCTGCGTGGCCACCTGCGCCGCTATTAACACAGATTAATCCGTCAACACCGGCTTCTAATGCGCGTTTTGCCCATTTACGAGAGGTTATATTGTGATAAACGATGCCGCCTTTTGCGTGAGCCTTTTCTACAACCCATTGAGGGTTTCCAAGTGCGGTTACGAAAAAACGTACACCTTCTTCTAGCGCTATATCCATCCAGAGTTTCATCCGCTCTTCATAGGCACTTACCGATTTTTCGACAATAACGTTTAGGCCCACCGGCTTTTGTGTCAATTGTTTGATGAGTTTTAGGCCTTCTCGAAAGCCGTGTTGATGGGCGTAAACCATGGCAATGGGTTGGATAATGCCTATGCCGCCAGCTTCTGATGTTGCGGCGACAAGCTCGGGGTTGCTGCATGGATACATGGCGCCACAGATAATCGGGTGCTCAATGCCTACTTGCTCTAAGAAGGTGTTTTTTGTCGAATTTAGTTGAGAGGTCATGACTGGTTCCATATGAAATGGTTAATTATTTTCTAGGCGATTTACAAGTTGCTCTAGCCTTTGTAAGTTGCGATCAAAGTCCGCAGGTTCTGTTGCTGGTGGAGCTAATCCATTGAGGGTGATGGTGATAATTTCGTTGGTTAATTTGTCCCGGTCAATGGGGGGAGCATTCGTGGTAAGAACGTTCCAGCCTGCATGCTCTAGGCAGCCAAAAATCATATCGCGTATCGTTTTTGGGGATATGTCATCTCTGATTTCTTTGGTGGTTATGCCTTCTTGAATGACCCTCAATAAGATCTCACTGTAGCGACGAGTGAGTTGATGCATTTCTGAGTGAGGGTAGTTATTTAGAGGGCGAACCTCTTGGAGTAGTAGGCGGCACAGCCCGATGTCTTCAAAAAATGTATGAATATGCCTAGCAATCACGGCGCGCAATTGGTTTTCAATGCCTTTGGTGCCTATAAGGCTGTTTTCTGTGTTATCGATTAATTTTTTGTAGAAGCCTGCGATAACGCGTGCAAGGAGGTCTTGCTTGTTGGAAAAGTGTTTGTAGATGGTTCCTTCCGCGACCCCTGCGCCTTTTGCGATTTCGCTCATTGCCGCTTTCTCGTAGCCTTTTTCGGAAAAAATACGATAAGCTGCGGCCAAAATATCCGATTCTCGTACGGCCTTTGGTTGGCGAGTTCTGCTTGGTGGTGTTGTTTCTATGCCCATTAGTGAGCCCTGCTCATTAGTGATTTTGTTCAATGTATCCCTTTAACACGGATAGATCCACCGATAAATGTGGGTTTTTTATCAAATAGGGTGTAATTTCACCCTGTTTGTGAGCATGGCTCACTTAGATGGCTTAGGGATGATGGTGCCTGCATCTTTATGTGGGCTTTATTGATCCCCATAACCTATTCGAATAATCTATTATCTGTAATGATATTGGGAAGGTTCGTATACCCTATAACAAGAAAAAGGTAATCGACGTATCAATGAGAAATTGGAAGCTTCTACCTCGCAATCCGTATGTAGCTAAGTACGTTGAATGTTACTGGTTTCTTGAAAAAGAACATGATGATATCGGTAATGAGCATCCTAAATTGAACCCTAACCCGGCCGCCCATTTAATTCTTGCCGCTGACGAGCAAAAGTACGAATACATCCAAGGCGAATCCCAGATAAAAGGTAGTGGAAGTCATTGGCTGTTTCCGCATAAAAAGACGTTTTTGATGGATCACTCACAACCTTTTCTAATAATAGGGATTAAATTTCAAGTGGGTGCGCTGTATTCATTAGATTATATTTCACCTCAAATTAATCTAGATAACGTTGTTGATGTTTGTATCAATGAACTGATCCCATCAGTGTCATTTGATGTGTCTGGCCTATTAGCGCAAGCAGTGGAATATCCGGAGCAGGCTGGTAATACCCTGGATGAATACCTTTTGCCTTGGTTGTTAGGTAGTCATGAGGATAAGCACAGTGCTCTTATACGGCGCGCTGTACCTAAGCTTGCGGATGTGCCCATCGCCCAGGTTGGAAAGGCTCTACATTGTTCCCAGCGTACCATTGAACGAGCATTTTTACGGGTAACTAACCTTACGTTGAAACAGTATCAATCGATGATTCGACTAGAAGATGTATTGAACTATCTATATAACCTGGGAGGCGAGTCAGTTAATTGGGTCGACATAGCCAACAAATTCGAATTTAGCGATCAGCCACATTTAATTCGTTATTTAAAGAATGCTATTGGTTCAACGCCAGGAGAGTATGCAAAACAGAGAAATCTCACGATTGATGTTTACGGGGATTTTGAATAATACTGAAAAAGTGTCGTTTTTTTTCAATCTACGTTCGGTGGATATCAGTATGCTTAGCGCTATGGAAATTGAACTTACATGAAATGAACGCAGGAATATCCATGAATACAACGATTAGGCAGTATCAATCCAATGACCTATCAAATTTGATGGCAGCATGGGAGAGTGCCAATAATTTAGCGCATCCCTTTCTGCATAAAAATTTTGTTGCGCAGGTAAGAAAAGATATTCCTGCGCTGTATATACCCAATGCAGATACATGGGTCGTAGAGGTTGATGATCATGTCGTTGGGTTTATGGCGTTAATTGGGAATGAGGTGGGCGCAATATTTCTTCAGCCTACTTGCCACGGTAAGAAAATAGGAAAAATGATGATGGATAAGGCTCAGGAGCTACACGGGATTCTTGAGTTGGAAGTTTTTAAAAAGAATACAATTGGTCGAGAATTTTACACCGAATATGGTTTTGAGCTGTTAGAAGAGAAAATGCATGAGCCATCCGGTGAGCTGGTGTTACGTTTAAAATACAATGGCGGAACGTTACTCAAAGCTTGAGCAGAAATATAGGACTTATTGACAATTAGAGGAAGTGGGTAAAACTATACTATTTGTACTAAAACATCGCTTACTTGAATGGCGGTAGATCGTTCTCAAAATGCGACTGTTTATCGACCTATCCGGGCGCTCTAGGGGGTAGAAGGGTAAGGCTGCTTTCGCCCTAATCCTGCCATTCACGTATTTTAACGAACTCATTGATTCTTAGCCAAAGCGGACAGAGTACCATAAGAAAATCGCCACTATAAATGCTCGGTTAGATAATCAGTTATGTGTAAAAAATGGAAAAATGACACACTAAGGCCCTATGAGTACACAAATCTGGTAGGCTTCTTTTGATGCTCAAATATGAGGTAAGTGCTTGAAGAATAAGAGATCAAGTGTTTGCATAATTTACTTGGCAAGGCAGCTTATGCAGAATGGCTATTTCTCAGCGTATTAAAATTGATCAACCTGAGGTTTACGTTGCGTTATATTGTTGATATAAAAGGGAATTATTTGAAGCGTGCAGAGCGTTGAAATTCCTGAAAATATTGCATACTCGAAATTACGTGAAGTATACTGTTATGAGTGATCGGTGATGGAGTTTATATTAAAAAAGAAACCTATATTAATAGCTTCAACTGTATTAGCAGTATTGGGGTTGGCGGTTTGTATTTTTTCTTTGCGTACCGAGGGAAGCGTTCCATTAAATAGTTGGCAAGCTATTGGTTCATATTTATTTGTTGTGGTGTTCGTCGTTGCTTTCTTTCCTTTGTGCTACATTAGTTGGTTTCAGAATAGTACGAGAACAAGGGTATATTATTTAAGGCAATGTTTCTTTTGGGTGTTCGCATCCTCAGCTGCGGTCACGTTAATTGGCATAGGAGGGAAGTTTTTTGAAAACTCATAACGAGGCGCAGCCGCTGTGGGCGGCATTATGAATCTAAAAGGATAATATGAGAGCACCAGACTATGTAATTGAAGCTATTTTAGAAACTGTTAAATGGGCGATGATATATTGCAGTAACTATTCGCTTAATGAGCGGGCTGAAATCAGCCAGATTAATGAATTGATGGAAGCAGTACACGAAGTGCCAGGTATCGCTAGCAGATGGCCTGAGGGCGCGATCAAAGAAATAGAACTTCATTTGGCGGGTTTCGATCATACAAAATGGAAAGGTTCGCCAAATTTGGTGGTATATTTTGAAGATGCACTTGAGCGAGTAAAATCATAACAAGCGACTTCACGAAGAATGTCGCTAAAATCGCTCTCTCTTGTGAGTCGAGCGTTAGAATTTCAGTGAGATATCGAGAGTAAAATGATTTTTCAGGCAAGCGTGGAATTAGATGTTGAAGGAAGAGATGTTCATGCAATATTCGATATGGATACTGGGATGATGGGATTCACAGAGATTTTTGACGGCAACTCTAAAGAATATAGTTACCAATCAGGGCCTCCAGAATTTAAAATAGCTTTCGCCAAATTAATGGAAAGTATTGCGGGTAAAAATCATCAAAGTAATTCGTTAATTTGCCGTAAAGGTAAAGCAGCACAAATACTTCAAGATTTCTGGGTAAGTAGTAATGCATCAATAAGCTAACCAGGCCAAGCAACCTCAGTCGCTCCGCTGTACATGGGCGTAATGTCCGCTTTCGCGAAGTTCTTCTCTTTTCTCTCATACCCAATTTTGACGCCAATGTGAAATATCCGGACAATCGATATTCTGTATACTGAAGCATGTTAATGTCGGCTTAAAGAAAAAGATGTTTCACATTGCAGTCATAAATTGGCATTGAAGAAAACACTAAAACCACTTAAAAGCGGATATTTTAAATGATACCGCATAAGGAAAATTAGCTGATCAGGCCACATTTCGCCAAAAAGAAATGACAGAAATAATGACCTGCGGAGTTCAGCTTTCATTTGTTGCACTCGTTAAGCATGAACGGACTTGTAAAAGATATGGTGCTTAGCGCACACACTAATGATTATTTATGTGTTATTGACCTAACAATATCACAAGCCCCTCAGAACTATCTCCAATAATAATATCTACAATCCCATCGTTATTAATGTCATCGATAGCGAGAGAGTTAACGTTGTAATTTGAATCGTAAGGAGTGCTATAAAGTATTTCCTGGATAAGTTCGCCGTTTATATCTTGTATATAAGTTCCTACTTTTAACCATCCACTATGTAATGTAACGACATCATCCTTGGTATCGCCAGTAATGTCGGTTACCACTAGTGCGCTAGGTATATCGTAAGACTCAATACTTGTTGGCTCTAGGAGGCCTCCATTTGTGTCGTTAAGAAAAACTCCGATATTCGATGATGGCCTGTTACCACCATATGACAGTACAACATCGTCATAGCCATCTCCATTTACATCCCCAGTGCCAACTCCACTAGAATTAACATTAGACCCTAAATCATAATATTCAGGTTCCGACATACCACCGCTAAGTTGATAAGCGATGGAAAAATTTGGAAAAGTGTACCCCTGGCCGCTCATGACAATCAGGTCATCTCGCCCATCTGCATTAATATCCCCAACAGATAGATTGTTATTCCCTCCATACTCTACATCAATAGAATACCTGTCGTTGATCCAATGAATTCCGTTGTCTTCTTGAAAATAGATAGCAACACCTTCGTTATCCCATCCAATACCAGCCACATCATCACGACCATCTGAATTGAAATCACCGGATACGACAGCGACTGATCTCGTGTCAGATATTAAAGATGGCATAAAGCCACCGTCTACCTGTTGATGATAAATATTGAATCCAAACCCACTAAAGGCTACTAGAAAGTCATTTAATCCGTCGCTGTTAAAGTCTCCGACAGCGATTGACTCACCTCTTAAGCCGGTAAATCTATACTCATCGGCAACACTAAGGTTTCCACCTAAATCTTGTAATAAGACTTTTACGCTATCTTTAGTAGTTGTTACGACATCTTTTAGTCCATCACCATTAAAATCAGAGATAGCCACAGCCTCCGTTTCGTCACCGACGTCGATTGTATAGTAAGGAGCGAATAGCGAGCTCTCATCATTGATACGAAGTTCATAATCTAGAACTGTTGTTGCCTTAGTTTGTTTTCCTGCGCCATTCTCTAGAACAAACCCTGACAAACTGAAACCTACTTTATCACTAGGACTTAGCCCTTTAACATCTGCCACTACTTCAAATATTGTGGATGCGTTATTTTCTAACTCAAGCTCAATGGAGTCTGCAGGAAGCCATTCGGAAGTCCCTAATTTCTTCGCCCGAATATTAGACAAATAATTAGCGTTAGTGACATCAAAAGACTTCAATACCTTAAAATCATTAGTCAGTGTAATTTCAAATACAGCTATAAATTGATCACTGGAGTTCGATGCAGCTTTTGGCCCATCAACGAAGGATATTTCATAGCAACCAGTAAGAATCGTAATAAATGCCACAACTACTAAATGTCGAACCTTATTCATTTGTAATGACTCCATTCAAATGTCTTGATCTATTTTTGCTGATTGCGCATTAAAGCTCACTGCCGCAAGAATAGCCCCGATGAATATTTTATTGTTCATATTTATTCCTTTTAGTACAGCTTCCAAAAACATACTGATTACAGTAGGGGAATCTACAAATTCCTACCTATCCGTTGCTAACCTATTGATGGATGGATGGATACTAACCGATCCTTCGAACTTTATCTGTAGGATATGTCCTACGAAACCAGATAATTACAAGTCTATATGGTTGTTGTGGCAGAGTGATTTTGGCCACCTAATTAGAAGTAATGGCTCTTAATGAACGGCCGCTTTCGCTTAGTTTTGGGTTTTCAGTCCATCCGACTGAATGACGGCAATGTGAAAGAACGGGTCTTTAGCACCAACATCACAATAGACAGCTTTATAAATGCCACCTCCTTATAGGCCTATTATTCTTCGGCTTCGTAAGAGATATCCTACAGCTAGATTGCTGTAAATCGTCTAATATCCGTTCATTAAAACATTATCAGTAGGTGGGTAAAGGATTATGGGTTTCCTTCCTACACTCTTCCCCTTATTAAGGAATATAATAATGAGCTCAGACAAAAATGGTGTTTTAATCCCCGGTGTTCTTAAAGGGTTTGCCGCTGATCTGGTCAAGTTACAACGTGAATATATCTCTGTTGAGGCAAAACCACTAGATACAGAACTATTTGATGACCAGCTAGGTCCAAAACAAAGTAAGTTTCTTGGTAACCCCTTCTTTCCTGTTGGTACCGAGTACCCGAAAGACAAAGACGGGAAACACATGGTCTTACTTGCCCAGGTCAACTTTTCAGAAGTACCCGAACTGCCCGGATTCCCGTCAAGTGGTCTATTGCAGCTCTATTTTTCAGTGGGTAATTGGTGGGATATGGGAACAGAAAGAATAATGTATCACACCAGTGAGGACCTAAAAAAACCATCAATTTCAGACTTCTCATTTATTAACACATCAGAATATGATGAGCTACCGATCAACAAAATTCATAGTTTGAGCTTCAAAAAATCCATAGATACTGGGTGTAGTGAGGATTCTCAGTTTTCATTTATGTTTGGCGAACACGATTACTGGGACTTTGAAGATACTTTAAGCAAAAATGAAAAAGAAGAATTTAGTGAGTACTTTTCTAATGAAGGACACAAGATAGGAGGGTATGCAGACTTTACTCAAAGCGATCCGCGTGACTATGATAAAAAACAGAGGAATGACGTACAGCTCCTTCAAATTGATGTGGATGACTTTATTATGTTTGGAGATAGCGGGGTTGGACACGTATTCATAAACCCAGATGACCTGAAGTCGAACAAATTTGAGAGGGCATACTTCTATTGGGATTGCTGCTAGCCATCGAATGTCTGCTATGGAGCAGTTTGATAACTCTCTTGAGGGGAATCAACCCCCTAAGTTGTGATTGCAGAGACCCTAGCCTGGATGGGCTTTAATGACGGCTTTATACACTCCTGCCATCTATATCAATAATCATTCAACTTCGTAAAACATGTCCTACAGATAATTTTCTTTAGTTCGATTAATATCCACCCATATAGGCAATAACAACAGATAGGCAGAAGAATGGTCTTAACAAACGTGGTAACTTCTGTTGCAAACGTTAGCACTTCTACCACCGAGTTTAATGTACAGGAATACTAGATGGATATTCTTTTTTACGGAGCAGGGGTTATCGGGTCGATCTACGCAAGTAAACTAGCTGCTGCCGGGCATAACGTAAGCGTACTTGCGCGAAATAGGAGACATAAACAGTTAGAAGCAGGGATACAGTTTAATGATAGTGTATCTGGCCGAGAAATAATCTCTAACGTAGACGTGATTTCTGAGTTAGATCAGGATTCTGAATATGAACTCATTATTGTGGCGGTGAGAAGTGAACAAATCGATGCAATTATTCCTGTTCTTAAAAAAAACAAGTCGAAACGCATCCTCCTAATGGTCAATACTCCTTCTGGGTATAGCGAATGGATACGGCATCTGGGTGCTGATCGGTTATTCGTTGGATTTCCTGCGGCGGGTGGGTACATCGATGATTACGGCGTCGTGCATGGTTTCATAATGACAGGGGCTCACCAATTGATGCAGAAGACTGTTGTAGGTAATATCGAATTGGGCAACAAGAAGGGAGCTGAAGATATTATACGTCTGTTTAGAGCATCTGGATTTCCTACGGCTTATTGCGCAAACATGGATGCGTGGCAGAAAACACACGTTGCCATGCTGGCACCTCTTGTAAATGCACTACACAAGCACAATGGCGATTTAGGTCTTTTGGCTGATTCAAAGCGTGATATTGTCTTATATATAAAAGCCGTACGTGAGGGGTTCCAGGTCTTGTCGAAGCTTGGTTATCCAGTAATCCCTTTTACACTAGGCCTATTCTTTAGTTTGCCATCGTTTGTTCTGGTTCTGGCGTGGCAGCATATTTTGAAATCAAAATTTTCAGAGATCTCTATTAACCCTAATGCAAACAATGCATGGGGAGAATTCAAGAAGATCGGAGATGAGTTCCAAGTTTTGGTGACAGGTAGTGGTATATCTGCACCATCAATTAATGAACTTCGTCTCGCAATGTTGCTTGAGAGCAGTTAGTACGCTAGAAGGCTCCGCTAGCGCTTTCGTTCGCGGGCTCGCACACGCAAGAGAACGACGTTAAATGATGTATCGGGGAGAGAGAAATTGTCGAGCTATGAAGTTGTTGAAATAAAGGCATTTGTACCAGCAAAGAACTTTGAGTTATGCAAAAATTTTTATAGTGAAATTGGTTTTGAACTGAAATGGTCAGACGGCGACCTTGCGTACTTTGCAGCAGATAACAGCAGTTTCTTTCTTCAAAATCATTATGTCAAAGAACATGCCGATAATTTTATGATGCATGTACTTGTAAGCAATGCTGATGATTGGTGGTCGAGAATTAAGGTTAGTAACGTAATTGAAAAATATGGTGTGTCATTGGGTGACCCTGAAGATCGTGAATGGGGGATTCGTGATTTTACGCTAATTGATCCTACTGGTGTTTTGTGGCGTATAGGTAATAATATAAGTAAAAAATAGAGTTAGTCTTTAGATAATGGCGTAAAAAGGCGTGCCTAGCGCCAAAGAGGAATGTATCTTCTTAAGCTATTAGAAGCACGTAGAATTGAAAAATGGGCGTTAGAAAACGGAATTCGATATGGATTGGTCAAAACGAATAACCGATAAAACAGAATCAATTTAAAAACGTGTCGGGCCACAGCTTAGAAACCACTTCTCGCTGTGGTGCCTCACGTCGCCACTCCAATGA